>DASXJE010000041.1 GCA_036497565.1 Mycobacteriales bacterium | reverse complement strand
GCACGCAGACGAAGGAGGTGGGACGCCGTGACCGACGACGAGAAGGCGGCGATGACGCTGGGCCGACGGCTGGACGCGCTGGCTCGCACCCGCCTGCACGCGTTGACGCCTCGGCCCGCGTGGTCGGCCCCGCTCGCGGTCACGTTGCGCCACGCCGAGGACATGGTCGACGTCCTCGGCGAGCGATTCGAGCGAACCGAGATGCCGCCACCCTCACGAAGCGAGTTGCCCGTCCAACTAGCCGACCAACTGGGACGGGTTGCACGGCACCGACCCGCTCCGGACGGCGGCCCGAGCACCGTTGCCCCACAAGCCGAGCCGTGGCTATCGGAGGAAGAGCGCGACGGCGACGCGCCGGACGGCGAGGTGCGCGCGGTCCCCGCGGACGTCCGCTCCAGACTGCGTCGCGAGGTGGGGCCGGCCGCCGACCGGATGCGGGTGCACACCGGCCCGCTGGCCGACGCGCACGCCCGGGCCGCCGACGCCGACGCGGTCACGATGGGACGGGACGTTTACCTGCGGCAGGGGCGCTGGGCCCCCGGGCGCGACGAGGGGGTGGCGTTGCTCGCCCACGAGGCGACCCACGTCGCCGCCCTGATCGACCCGGGAGCGGCCTGGCGCAGGGCGGTCGGCGCGGAATCCGAAGAGACGCTCGCCAGAGCCCGGGAGCGGTCCCTGCTACCCGGTCCGTCCCCGATCGCAGCCATCGGCGCCCCCGCGTCAACCCCGACGGCGTACGCCGCCCCCGCCGCACCTGCCGCCCCGCCGGCGCCTCCGCCCGTCGCTGCGGTCCCGGCGTCGGCGATGCGGGCGGGCGTGGAGCGGGACCTGACGCCCGCCGCTCCGGCGCCGGACCTGGATGCGTTGCGCCGCGGCGTGATCGCCGAGGTCATGCAGCGGCTGCGCTCCGAGATCGAACGAGGAGCATGAGATGCCCGAGCCGCCCGTCATCCGCCGCGCGGCCGTCCGTCCCCCGGCGAGCCTCGAGCTCGCCAAGGCGACGATCCTCAACACGTTCACCGGAGAGAGCTTCCGGGTGATGTACAACCCGGAGGAACTGAAGCTGGAGCAGGGCAACACCTTCGCGGAGGTCGGCATCCCCGGCCTGGGCACACCGCCCGTCCAATACGTGCGGGGCAAGGCGCGCACCCTGTCGATGGAGCTGTTCTTCGACACCTACGAAACCGGCGAGGACGTGCGCACCCGCACCGCGCCCATCGTCCAGCTGCTCGACAAGGACTCCCGCGAGCTGGCACCGCCGGTGCTGCTCTTCTCCCTCGGCCGGCTGCAGTTCCAGAGCGTGCTCGTCGATGCCGGTCAGCGGTTCACGATGTTCCTCAGCGACGGCACCCCGGTGCGTTCCACGCTCTCGGTCCGCTTCCAGGAGTACGTGCGGCTGGACGTGGAGATCCGGCAAGGGCTGTTCTTCGGCTCGCCCACGGTCTCGGCTGCGGTGAACGCGGCCGGCGCCGTCGTCGGCATCTCCGGCACGGTGCACGTCACCAGCGCCGGCGAGACCCTCAGCGGGCTGGCGGCCGCCTACCTCGGCGATCCCGCGCTGTGGCGGCTCATCGCGCAGGCCAACCAGATCGTCGACCCGTTCGACCTCGGGGTCGGCCGGTCGCTGGTCATCCCGCCGCGCGGCGCGACGAGCACCTCAAGTGGGGGACGGACGCCGTGACCGAGCCCTTCTACGCCCCACGCTTCGAGATCCTGCTCTCGGGTGTGACGTTGGCGGCCGACCTGACCGAGCAGGTCGTGAGCCTCACGGTCGAGACCGACCTCGACATGGCGGGCACGTTCAGCCTCGTCCTCCGCAACCCCGACAACGTGCTGCTGGACTCAGCGCTGCTGGACATCGGCAAGAACGTCGAGGTGCACCTGGGCTACGCCGCCGACCTGGTGCCCGCCTTCCTCGGCGAGATCGCCGCCGTGGAGCCGTCGTTCCCGCAGGACGGTCCACCGACCATTCAGGTGACCGGCTACGACAAGTCCTACAAGTTGCGGCGTAACCAGCCCGATCCCACGACGTACACGACGACGACGGACAGCCTGATCGCGACGCAGATCGCGGTGGAGAACGGTCTCATCCCGATCATCGATCCGACGCCCGAGCTGCCGGACGACATCACCCAGAAGGAGAGCGACTTCGCCTTCCTCAAGGCCCGCGCGCAGCGTTACCACTTCGACGTCTACGTCGAGTGGGACCAGCTGCACTTCCAGTTCCCGCGGCCCCAGTTCGCCGCACACGTGCTGGAATGGGGCCGGAACCTGTCCAGCTTCTCTGCCCGGATCTCCGGTGCGGGACTCGCCGGACTCCAGGTGGTCCGCGGGTACAACCAGGAGTTGGCGCAGAGTATCTACGCGGCTGCCCTCGCAGGCGACCTCGACGGCGGCAACCTGCTGGAGCGGCTCGGCAGCAACATCACCGATCTGATCACCTCGCTCGTCCGCTCGGAGTTCCGCGAGCACTCGGTGAAAGACCCGCTGGATGCGCTCAAGCTCGCCACCGCGCTGCTGGCCGACCTGCTCGAAGGGCTCTACGAGGGAGAGGGGTCGTGCGTAGGACTGCCATCGCTCGCCGCGGGTCAGTACCTCGAGATCCGCGGTGTGGGCAAGCGATTCTCGGGCACCTACCGGGTGCGCAAGGTGACGCACCGGCTGGACTCCTCCGGCATGCGCACGGACTTCGTCATCAGCCAGAGTGGCCAGTCGAGCCTCGTCGGCATGTTGCGCGAGAACGTCGTGGAGATGCCGTCACCCCACCAGGAGCAGAAGTTCTACGGCGTCCTCGTCGGCGAGGTCGTCGACAACCATGAGCTGGCGGCGACGCCACCCGAGGCTCCGCTGTGCCGGGTCAAGGTCCAGTTCCCCGACCTGTCCGACAACGTCGTGACCAAGTGGGCGCCGTGCGTTCAGCCGGCCGCCGGCGCGGACAGCGGCTTCTACGCGCTGCCGGACAAGGGCGACCAGGTGGTCGTCGCGTTCCGAAACGGGAACTTCAATGACCCGTACGTCCTCGGCAGTCTGTGGAACGTGAAGGCGCGGCCGCCCGAACGCAACACCGACGGCGGCAACAACCGGCGGGTGATCAAGACGAAAGGCGGCCACACGATCGCCTTCGACGACAGCGCCCAGGCGAAGTCGCTGACCCTTCGGGACTCGGCGGGCAGCGAGATCGTGATGAACTCCAGCAACGGAGCCGTCTCGGTGACCGCGCATAGTTCCCTGACCATCTCCGCCAAGGGCGACATCTCGATCTCGTCCACCAGCGGCAACGTGACTCTGCAGGCCGCCGGCGGGGCGACCACGATCGCCATGAGTCAGACCGGCGTGGACGTGTCGTGAGGGGGCGGCGATGACTGATGAGATCTACGGCCGCGGGCTGAGTTACCCGCTGCGCCTCGACGCCACGGCCGTGAGCACGGCGTCGGGCCCCCGCAAGGTGGAGGAGTCGATCCGGCTCATCCTCGGAACCCAGTACGGCGAGCGACTGATGCGGCCCACTTTCGGATCGAATCTGCGCACGCTGTCCTTCGCACCCAACAACTCCTCGACCGCCAACCTGGCGCGCTACTACGTCGCCGAGGGACTGGCCCGGTGGGAACCGCGGATCGAGGTGCTCGAGGTGGCCGTGGAGAACTCTGCCACGGAGCCGGTGCTGGTCATCTCGATCGTCTACCGGCTTCGCGCCACGCAGGACGTGCACAACCTCGTCTACCCCTTCTACTTGGAGCCCGCGTCATGACGTTCGACGCGAAACTGGGCCGGATCCTGCCGCCCGACCTCGACGACCGCACCTGGCAGGACCTCGTCGACCAGATGCGAGCCCTGATCCCGCGCTACGCGCCGGGGTGGACCGACCACAACCCCAGCGACCTGGGGATCACCCTGCTGGAGCTGTTCGCCTGGCTCGCCGAGGGCATTGTCTACCGGCTCAATCAGGTGCCGGACAAGAACTACATCGCCTTCCTCAACCTGCTCGGGGTCACCCGCGACCCGCCGACGCCGGCGCGCACCTTCCTCACCTTTGTGAGCGGCGCCGGCCCGGTGGACGTCGCCGCCGGCAGCCAGGCATCGACCGCGGCCTCCGCCGGCCAGGCCCCCATGGTGTTCGAGACCGACGAGGACGTGCACGTCGTGCCGCAGCGGCTCGACACCGTGGTGCAACTCGGCCCCTTCGCCGGGACCGGTCTCGTGCCGGGCGCGGACATCACCGCCACGCTCGTCGGACCCCCCGCCGGAGCCAGCCTGCTCAGCCTGCCCGCCGGGCAGACGACGCAGCTCTGCATCGGCTTCGACGCCGTACCCACCGAAGCGCTGCGGCTCGGAATACGCCTGGTGCGGCCGGCCACTTCCGACGTGACGGTGACGTGGACCTACTCGACCGGCAACACGGAACCACTGGCCTGGAAGCCTGTCCCCACTCAAGCGGTCGGACCGAACGCCCACGCGGCCCTCGTTGACGCCACCGCAGGACTGGCCCACAACGGCGACGTCGTCGTCACCCCGCAGCCGGACTGGGGCGCACAACGCGCCGTCCCCGCGCCGAACGGTCCCGCATCGACCGCGTGGACGACGGTGACTGTTCCGCCGACGGCGACGTCACCGCGCAGTGACCCGCGGTTCTGGCTCGGCCTGAAGCTCGTCAACACCGGCGCCGCGGCCGTGGACGTCGGCGTCGAGCGGCTGCTGTTCAACGCGGCCCGCGCGAGCACAGCGCTCACGTTGCGCACGCCGGAGATCCTCGGAACGAGCACGGGCGACCCGTTCCAGACCTTCCAGCTCTCCAAGCGACCGCTGTACCGCAGGCCTGACCTGCATGCGCCGTACGCCGACCTCGTCGTCGAGGTCGGCAGCGGGGTGCCTCCGACGTGGGAGGCATGGAGTGCGGTGGACGACCTTCCACCGGGGGCGGGCAAGGTCTTCCTGGCCAACCCGGTGACCGGCGAGATCTCCTTCGGCGACCACGACCCGCAGAGCCTGAAGGGGCACGGTTCGATGCCGCCGGCGGGCAGTCCCATTCGGGCGCGGTATCGCT
The DNA here is from genome assembly GCA_036497565.1 of Mycobacteriales bacterium. Classification (NCBI taxonomy): domain Bacteria; kingdom Bacillati; phylum Actinomycetota; class Actinomycetes; order Mycobacteriales; species Mycobacteriales bacterium. The sequence continues at coordinate 14,778 of DASXJE010000041.1, read as the reverse complement.
ACGTCGCCCAGGGCGCGGCGGGAAATGTCGCCGCCGGTCAGGTGGTCGTCCTCGGCACCGCTCCGGGCGGGGGCGGGCTCCCCGGCCTGACCGGCGTCGGCAACCTGGCTGCAGCCGGGGAGGGCACCGACGAAGAGCCGGTCGAGGACACCCTGCGCCGGGCCCCGGACCAGCTGAAGATCCGCGATCGGGCGATCACCGCGGAGGACTACGAGTTCCTGGCCCGGGAAGCCAGCAACGAGGTCGTGATCACGCGTTGCCTGACCCCGAAGGTGGCCATCGACGGAACGCCCTGGACCTATGCCGCGATCATCCGCGCTCCGGGCAATGTGAACGTCGTCGTCGTCCCTGACCAGGGCCCCGCGGTGACCCGACCCGCGCCGACCCCGGAGCTGCTCGCCGAGGTCCTCGCCTACCTCGACCAGCGGCGCGACGTGGGCGCCCACGTGCAGGTGACGGGTCCGCGCTACTGCCCGATCGTGGTCAGTGCCGAGATCGTCGTCTGGCGGGACGAGTTCAAGGATCCCGTGCACAGCCAGACCCTCGACCGGATCACTGCCTTCCTGCACCCCACCCGCGGCGGCGCTGACGGTGCCGGCTGGCAGGTCGGACAGCCCGTGTTCAGCTCCGACCTGTTCCAAGCGATCATGCCTGCCTCCGATCTCGGCTACATCTCCAGCCTTCAAATCAAACCCGGTGTCCCGCCCTACGTCGGCAGCGCCGACCCGACGCAGGCGCGGCCGTTCTGGCAGCCCAACTTCGGGGCTTCCGTCCGGCTCACGGACTACGAATTGGTCTGCGCCGCCGACCCAAGCGCCCACACCGTCACGTCGATCACGCAGGCGCAGTAGGAGCAACGATGAGCGAGCCGAGCTCCTACCTCAGCTACCTTCCGCCCGTCGTCTGGCAGGACGACGACCCCGCGTCGGGGCTGTCCGTCGGCGGCTGGCTCCGGATCGTGGAGAAGGTCCTGACCGGGATCCCGGACGATGTCGCCCTTCCGCACGGCAACCATGAGCACGCGGCCGTCAGCGAGGTCATCGACGGGGTGGACACGCTCTTCGACCCCTGGCGCACGCCCGCGACGTTCCTCCCCTGGCTCGCGTCATGGGTCGCACTGCGCTTCCCGACCGTCGAAGGGGAGCCGATCTGGGACGAGTACCAACAGCGCCGGGTCACCGCCCAGATCGCGCAGGCGCACCGCGGCCGCGGTCTGCGCTCCGGGCTGCGGACCTACCTCGACCTTTACGCGCCCGGCCTGATCCGGACCCGGGTGGCCGTCGACGACGGGAGCCGGGTGCTGTTCGCGGTCCCACGGCCGGACGAGCTCGCCCCGATCGGGGTCCTCGTCGGGCAGGGACCACAGGTGCACGGGTCGACCGTCGTCGCGGAGGGGACGGTGCGGCCGTGGTGCCTGGCCCGCGCGAGCAGTGGCGACTTCTTCGTCGGCGATACCGGCATCCCGGCCGCGATCCCGCATGTCCCGGTCACCCTGCCCAGCCGGGTCTGGCAGATCTCGCCGTCGGGCGCGCACCGGTTCGCGGGCGTCCCACCGAGGCCGCAGCCGACCGCTCCCATGAGCACGTTCGGCCAAGTGTGGGCGATCGCGGTCCGGCCGGCGGTGGGCGGCGCACCGGAGACCGTCTACTGGGTCGACTCGCGCGGTGCGCTGCTCGCCGTCCCGGCGCCGTTCGACGCCGCGCAAGCGACGGCAGTCGCGACGCTCACCGTCCCCGCATCCGGCGGCCAGCCGACCCCCGTCACCCCGGTCGCCATGGCTGTCGACCTGAACGGTGACCTGCTCGTTCTGCACCACGGCAGCGGCCTGGGCACGCCGGACCCGCCACGGATCGTCACCGTAAAGCTGGGGGGCGCCGTTGCGACGGTGTCCGAGCGCGGGCTGACCACGGTCGTCGAGCCGATGTCGCTGCTGGTGAGCCCCGACGGCGTGCTCGTCGTCGGCGACGGCGGCCCGCAGGAGCCGTCCGGTGCGGAGGACCTGCACGGCAACCTCGTCGCGGTCGACCGCAGCACTACGCCGGCGTGGACCGAGAAGGCGCTGCTCCCGGTCGACAACCCGCTCGTCGCACCGACAGCCCTGGCAGAAACCGGGGACGGTGGGCTGTTCGTGCTCGACGTCGGGCTCAAGCCGTTCGCGGCCACCAATGATCCGTTCGTCCGGGCGGTCGCGGAACCGGCGGCGGTCCACCGCGTGGACCTCGGCGCCGCCCCGCAGGTGACCCGTATCAGTGAGCCGGGCTCGATGGTCTACCCCACGGGGATGGTTCGCGACAGCGACCGACTGGTGATCTGCGATCCGGGACTGCCGGCGCCGCCGTCGATCAACCCGGTGTGGCCGCGGCTCGACCCGTTCCGGTTCGACGTCGTCGTCCACTTCGTCGGGGACGACCTTCCCGACGACCCGAACCAGCGGTCCCTGCTCCTGCAGCGCGTCATGGCCAACATCGGCGACGTCGTCGAGCAGAACCGGCCCGCGCACCTGTACTGGGCGCCGATCACCGAGGCCTGAGCCGGGCGGAAGAGCAAAAGGAGAGGTGGACATGACAGAACCCAGCGGAGGGGACGCGATGACCGAGCAGGCGCTGACCCGGCTCGCCGAACTGCAGCGTGAGTACGACGTCGGCCAACGCCGGCTGCAGGAGCTCGTCGCGCAGGAGGTGTCGATCCGCGAAACGCTGCTGCGCATCAGTGGGGCGATCCAGGTCCTGACGGAGCTGTCCGGGCAAGTCGCCGCGCAGGACCCCGAGGCTCCGGCGCCCGGCACCGTGCTGCGGGTCGGCTGATGGCGGGGACGGCGGTCGTCGTCAAGGCGGGTTCGCTGGCGTGCAGCCATCAGGGCAGCGCGACCGTCTCGTCGGTCTCGGCGCGGCTCACCGTCGGCGGGGCGGGTGTCCTGCTGAGCGGCAACGAGGCGGGGTTGGACTTCGCGTTGTGCACCAACCAGACGACGACCACCACGCCCAGCCCGGCCCCCTGCGTCAGCGACATAGCAACCGCGGGCGTGGCCACCAAGCTCACCGTCGGCGGGACGGCGGTCCTGCTCAACGCCGGAGGACCGACCCACCCGAAGGCGATCCCAGCAGCTGTCGGGACGTGGAGCATCCGGAGCGCGGGCCAGACCAAGCTCACGGCCGTGTAGGCCGAGGCAGATGAGGACGAGGTGACCCGATGAGCCCCACCCCGATGACCCGTAGCCAGTACTTCAACGTGGCGACGGGAACTGTCCGCGCCGGCTCGACGAACCACGGCGAGAGCCTGACGGACGTTGAGAGCGGCCTGCTGCCGTTGGCTCGCTCGACGGCATCGAGCCTGCATTCATGGGGCGTCGCGGACGGTCTTACCGTTACGGCGACGACGGGCCAGCCGGGCGTGAGCGTCTCACCAGGTGCCGCGCTGGACTCCTTGGGCCGGCTCGTCGCGCTCGCCCCCGGCGGCGTCGCCGTAGTCGACCCGGCTGCCGACCCGTCGCAGGTCGTCAACATCGCGACGGTGCCGGTGAGCGAAGCCGGTGTCAGCGTCTCCACCGACGGCCTCGGCCCGGCCACCTTGCTCCTCACCGCGACCTTCCGCGAGGTGCAGGACCAGGAGCAGGCCGGAGCCCCGCCGGTACTGCTGCACGCGCCGTGGCTGCGCCTGCGGATCGAGACCTCGGTGGCCGACGACGGGACCGAGGTGGTCCTCGCCCGGGTCAGCCTCGACGCGGCGAATGCAGTGACTGCGCTGGACGCCACGCGGCGACGCCTCGCCGGGTTGCCGGCGGGCAGGCTCGAGTTGCGCCGTCCCGTCACCGCTGGCGGTGCCACGCCCTCGGCCGGGCAGCAGGCCGCGGCCGTGCTCGCTGTCCCGGACGACGGGGGCCTGTCACTCACGGGGACCGCCGGCGGTCCTGAGGTGACGCTGCTCAGCATCGACGCCGCACTCGCGGCCGCGTCGCTGCTGCCCGCGGGCGGGCGTCTCGTTCTCGGTACCGCCGGCCCGCCCAAGACGGTTCTGCACGTCGAGGGGAACGAGGGCGTGCACAGCGGCGGTACGGGCGGCGGGTTCTCCTTCGCCGACCGGGCTGTCGGCGGCTTCGTCGCCGCTCCCTCCGCCGGCCAACGATGGGTCTGGTACGCCAGCGGCGGCACGGCTCGGCTGTGGTCCGGGCGGGACCTCCTCACCGTGGGGACGACCGGCGAGGGCCTGGGGCTCGACGTCGCCCGGCGGATGCGCCTGCGCCAGGGCGGCGACGCCTCGGCCGGACTCTGGTTCTTCCAGGACGGCGCGGCATCGGACCGGGCTTTCGTCGGAATGGCGAACGACAGCCAGGTCGGCTTCTTCGGCGTCGGGGTGGGCTGGGGCCTGACGATGAACGTGACCTCGGGAGAATTGCACTTCGCCGGTGACTACGGACGGCCGGATGGTCCGTCCACGCTGTCGCTGTTCGGGTCGCGCATCGGGGACGTGGGAAACGGCGTGCTCTTCGTGCGCTCTGGCGGCAGTGTGGTGGCCTTCGACGGCGGCGACGCGGTCGGGATCGGCACCGCGAGCCCGGGCGGCCAGCTCGGCGTCGTAAGCAACGGAACGGCGATCGCCGCGACCAACTCGCAGGATTCATTGTTCGCATCTGCGGTCAACGCCAACGGCATGATGGGCGTGTTCGCCCAGGGACGCACGACAGGCGTCTTCGCTTCGGGGAAGAACGTCGGCGTCGTCGGCGCCGGCCCGACCGCGGGTCAGTTCTTCGGGGACGTCTCCATCACGGGCAGCCTGCAGAAGGGCGGCGGCGGCTTCCGGATCGACCACCCGCTCGACCCGGAGAACAAGTACCTCTCGCACTCGTTCGTCGAGTCGCCGGAGATGCTCAACGTCTACCGCGGCACGGTCACCACGGACGACTCCGGCGAGGCCGTCGTTTCGCTGCCGGCCTACGTCGAGGCGCTCAACGAGCAGTTCACCTACCATCTCACTGTGCTCGGCGAGATCGGCGCCGCGACAGTCACGCAGCCCATACAGGAGAACGGATTCCGGATCCGATCGGACCGGCCGGGAGCCGACGTCTGCTGGCTGCTGCTGGGCGTCCGTCGCGACCCGTGGGCCACCGCGCACCGGATCCAGGTGGAGGAGGACAAGAACGACGACGCCCGGGGCCGATACCTGCACCCGCATGTCCACGGCGGCGGCCCGCAGCTGTTCGCTCACCCGGAGTACGAGGAACTGCTTCACCAGGGCACGGAATGACGGACGGGCGGGGGCCGTGAGCGACCATGCGCCGCAGGTCACCCAGGCTCCCCCGACCCGTGCCCCGGCCTCCCGCCCCGCTGCGCCGGAACCGGTCCGGGACGAGTTCGCCGACCTGAGCGACCTGCAGGAACGGCTGGGCAACCGGGCCACTGCGGCACTGATCGAGTCGACCGTCGCCGGGGCCGGGCAACCGCTGGGCCCGTCGTTGCGCGCCGAGATGGAGCGCCGGTTCACGCACGACTTCGGGTCGGTGCGGATCCACACCGGGAACCTCGCGGCCGAGTCCGCGCGAGCGGTCCAGGCCCTGGCGTACACGGTCGGGCACGACATCGTCCTCGGCGCCGGTCAGGATCCCGATTCGGCGTACGGGCGAGACGTGCTGATGCACGAACTCGGTCACGTCGTCGAGCACGGCCCTCCGCCGTTGCCGCGTGGCGGCTCCCTCGCCGTCGGCCACGTCGACGCCCCCGCTGAGCACCAGGCCGACCGCATCGCCGAGGCGGCGCACCGTATGACTGACCGGCGGCCTGAAGCCGTCGAAGCTGCGGTGGGCAAGGGCTTGGCCACACCTGCGCGCGGCGTCGCGAATGCGCGCATGGTGCGCCGGCAACCAGCACCCGGACCGAAAGCTGCAGCCCCCGAGCCGGTCATACCCAGCATGTCCGAGGCCCGGATGGTGAAGCTCGTGACTGACTGGTTGGTCAAGGGATACGAGATCGGAGCCGCAAGAGCCGGCGTGATCATGATCAGCGGAAGCACGATGCGGCTGTACCGCGCCGGACAGCGACAGGCAACGGTCCGGCTGACGTCGGACGCGTTCCCTCTCGGGCCCGGCGTGTACAAGCCAGGGCAGGCCACTCGGCCTGGCCAGCATCAGCTGCTGCGCCTATACCAGGGCGAGCACGACCAATGGCTGGCGCTGGGTCGCGGCGACGCCGATCCGGCGATCAGCAACATGATCGACACCCCCGTGACCGCGGACAAGGCGACCTACACCGAGTACCTGAATTCGGTCGACGCGCACGTCTGGGTGGTTCTGCAGGTCACGCCAACGCGCTCTGCCCAGGACAATGGGGGCAGCGGCGAGGGCGGCGGGGGCGGTGCGGAGGAGGCAGGCGAACCGCTCCCGGCATGGGCGACCCGGATCAACACCCTGGTGCAGACGCGGCTGCACAGCGAGCAGCTCCGGCTGGCCGCGCTGGCCAAGGACACGATCGGAGACACCCGGCCGGAGACCCTGCGGCGGATGTGGGCCGCGGAGGGCATCCCGAAGCGGCTCGCGCTCGGCCGCACCGACAACACACCCGCCGAGCAGGTAACAGTCGACCGCACGTCGGGCGAGAGCACGACGGAGTTCTCGAACGTCGTCCGGCTGAGCGAGCATGACGACGCCGACGTCGTCTGGGAGCGCATCGTCACGGCCGGCCGGGTGCTCTACGCGGGCAAGAGCCGGGCGGACTCGAAACCGGCGCCCGGGCCGGACCCGATCGGGGTGCCGGGCGAGGGCGAACCCGACGAGGACGCAGTACCACCGAACCAGCCGGCCTTCCCGTCGTCGATCCGCTACTACGGGCCCGCTGTCGGCGTCACCGATGTCCCGTTGCACTTCACCATGAACCTCGACTGGACGATCGAGGGTGAGTTTGCCGTCTTCGGCCCGATGGCACTTCGGGGCTACGCCTGGCGCTTCGTTCGCATCCAGGACACGACGGGGACGGCCGCCGACGAGGCGGGCCGCCGCGCACACCGCCGCGAAGCCGGGAAGGCCGCCCTCGACAGGGGATTCGGGGACATCGGCGAGGACCTCGAGTCCTCCTCCGCGCTCGAGTTGCTCACGTCCCACGATCTCGTCGGCGTGGACACAGTGGTCCGGGGCGCTGGCACCCTGATCCGAAGCTTCGTCGCCCTCGCCAGCCAGCCCAGCAACGAGCAGGTCATCAGGTTCGACCGATCCGGCGTCTACCTCGTCACCTGCGTGAGCTCCCATGGCCCCGTGTACGCCACCAAAAGCAACCCGCACCCCTTCGTCCGGGCACCCAGCGTCGCCGCGTACACCTTGCGGGTCCAGTCGCCGCAGGAACTGGCGCGCAGCATGGTCGCCCCGACCCAGCTGGAGGCAGCGCAGGCGTCGCTGGCCGAGCTGGCGGGCAAAGCCCAGCAGGCACCCGCGGACCAGCAGGCCGACCTGCAGCAGGAGGTCCGGGACCAACAGGCCGTGGTCGACAGGCTCACCGCACTCGAGCGCGCCGACCTGCCGACCTCCCTGCGTGCGCAGGCGGAGGCAGGACGGCAGCAGATCGAGCTGGTGCGTCGGCTGATCGCGCTGGAGTCCGCCGGGACGCCGCCGGAGACCTGGACCGACTACGACGCGCGCGTCCTGAGAGTCGACCTGCAGATGCGACACGTCACGGCTGCGGACGAGCTCGCCAGGCTGCAGGCTGCGGTGGCCCAGACGGAGGTGCAGCAGCGGACCCTCAGGGAGGTCACTGACCTCAAGGACCCTGGCTACCACCCGCAGGTCGCCTTCGTCCCGGACGCCGACGGGCGTGTCCTGCCTGTCGTCATGCAGTTGGCGGAACTGGCCGACAGCACGGACAGCCACCAGCGGTGGGTGCTCATCGACGTCTCCGTAAGCGGGCATCGCGATCGGTACCCCGGCAGTAGCACCAGCCGCGGCGCGGCCGGCAGGGCCGAGGCGATCAGTCGGGCGTTCCAGAACTTCGCCGACGAGGTTCCCTACGGGCGCGGCGAGATCGGGATCCGGCTACCGGACGTCCTGCTGGGGCAGTTGGAAGGCCATCTGGTTCCGAACCGGTTGCGGGCGCACCCGGGCTTCGACGCGCGGTCCTTGCAGCGGCTGGAGAGCCTCGCGACGGCGGCTGCGATCGCGAGCCTCGTGGTGACCGGACCGGCCGCGCTGGCGCTGGGAGTCGTCGGCGGCGTGGCCGGCGGGGTCGTCGCCGCCCACCGGATGTACCGACGGTACGAGGGCGGCTACCTGGAGCTGGACCTGACGACGGCGATGGACGTCTTCGCGATCGTCGGTGCTGCGGCCGGCATCGCCGGGCCGATCGCCGGGGCTGTGCCGGCGGGGTCCCGGTTCGTGCGGACGGCGGACTGGGTCGAGCGCGGCGTCGAGATCTACGGCTACGTCCAGATGGGCACATCGCTCGTCATGGTGCCCGTCAGTTATGTGCAGCGCTTGAAGGCGATTCCTGCGGACGCCTCGCCCGGCGAGCGCGCGGCGCTCGCCGCCGAGGCATTCCTCGATGCCGCGAACCAGTCACTGCAACTCGCCGTGGGCGCGGCCCAGATGATCCAACACGCGGCAACCCCCCGCGAGGGCCGGCGGCCGGCGGAACCGGAACTCCCGCCGGTCGAGGAGCGCAGCCCGGCCCAACCCGCCAGAGCCGACGAGCAGACCGCACCGTCCGGGCACGACAGCCTGGAGCAGGTCGCGATCGAGCACGGCATGGTGATCATGGCCCCCGAGGGCCGCAGCCTGTCCCGCCGGTACGCCACCGACCTGTTCGGCAACGCGGTTCGGTCGACGCCGTACGCCGAGGTGGCGCTGCTGCGCAACGTGGAGAGCGGCGACTTCCTCGTCGTGATCGGCGACGCGACGGCCGTGCAGCTGGGTGAGGCCAACCCGGACTGGCACGAGATCCTGCCCGACCGGGCCCGCACCGGGCGCTGGGTGCTGGAGGAGCACAGCCATGCCGCCGACCGCACGACCGGGCAGACCCCGAACCGCGCACGGTGGCCGAGCGGCCCCGACGGGGACTTCCTCGTCGTCGCGGCCGAAGCCCAGCGAACCGGCCGGGTAGCGCGCGGCAGGATCCGGTTGCACGGCGCGCGCGGGGAACAGGTGACCGAATACGCCTATCACCCGGACACGGCACGACCCTACGAGGTGGACATCGCTCTCCCCGGGGGCGCGAGGTACCGGAAGCGGTACGCCACGATCGAGGACTACCTGGCCGACTTCTCGGCCAGGACCGGTGAGCCGCTCCCGGCGCACGTCGCCGACGCCTTCCCGGGAGCGCGCCGCACCGAGCCCAGCCCGGCGGCCGAAACGCCGCGGGCGCAGCCGCCCGCCGGCGACGGCGGAGCGACGGGCTCCGGACCGGTCCGGTCCGGACAGGAGGTCCCGGCCCCGGTCCGGGCCCCCGGAGCTGGTTCGGCCGAGTCGCCGCGGATCCGGAACCGGCGTCAGGAGCTCACCGCCCGCGAACAGTCAGCGCGGGAGGCCGCGGAGACCGGCGACCCGGCCCGGATCGCCGAGGCCGACCAGCGGCTGCTCGATCTGGACCGGGAACTGCTGAACGGTCTCGAGGGCACCGAGTTCACCGCGCAGCAGGCTGCCAGGATGTCCGACGCGGGGCTGGATGTCGGCCAGATGCGAGCGCTGCACTCGTTCGCGGGCGACGGTGCCGCCGCGTTGGTCGAGCGCCGCCCGCTGGGGGAATTGCGCGACATCGGGGAGTTCGCCGCGCGCATCGAACCACTGTTGGCCGAACCCACGACTCAGGCGGCTCTCGCGCACCTGCAGCAGGCCGGCACGACGAATCCGGCAACGATCGCCAAGCACCTGCGCGGTGTTCCAGCCGAACAGCTGCCCGCGCTCATGCGCGTGCTCGCAGATCCCTTGCTGCAACTGCGCGGGTTGCAGGAGCAGCACTGGAACCTACTGAGCCGGCCGGACGTCGTCGCGCTCATCGACACCTACGGCTCGGCCATCTGGCGGGCGCTGTACAAGACGGAGCTCGGCGGTCGCAGCCACACCGTGCTCGAGCGGCTGGCCGCACGCGTGGCGCAGTCCCCGGCCGAGGGCGAGGCCCTCGTCGAGGCAGTCCTGAACGCCCGTGGAACACGGGCGCGGGAGCGGGTGCTGGACATTCCGGCGCCACCGAGAGCGCCCCGGCCGCGGCGGGGCCCCGAGATACAGGCGTCGCGCGACGACGCGCTGTGGGGTGGCTTCGTCGCGGACGCCCAGAGCTTCGTCGACACCCATCCCGAGTGGTATGCCTCGGCCGCCCAAGGGGAGAACCCTCCGACTCGGGCGGAGCTGATCGAACGGGTCGCGATCATCAGTCAGGTCCGATCCCTGGCACGGCGCGGGCAATACGACCACATGACCCGCGAGCAGCGCCTGACGTTGCTGGACGACTACATCCGCTTCGCGCGCGACACCGGGTTCAGCGGCGACTGGCAAGGCATCGCCAACCAGGCGTCCGGGGCGCTGAGCGAGGCGTTGTTCCTGCCGGAGGGCGCACGGCGGGGCGTGCGGTTGCCGCATCCGGTTTCAGACCCTGCGAAGCCACCCGAGACGACGCTGCCGGACTACGAGATGCCTTCCTCGGACCGGGTCGTCCAGGGCGTCCGCAACTTCGTGGAGCAGAAGTCCAACCGCCTGTCGGCGGACACGGGCGCAAGGGTCGACGCCGGCGATGTCGCTCTCGCTCGCACGCACCTCGCCGACGGTAAGAAGGACCAGCCCGGGATCGCGGCCGCCCGAGCCGAAACGTTGCCGGGCTTCGAGGCGCCGGCCGGCGGCGCGGTCCACCTCATCGAATACGTCAGGGTGCCCAACCAGGCCACCCGCGAGGCGATGTATGAGGTCCTTCTCAGCACCGACTCTCCGCTGACCGCCGTCAAGTTCGGCGACCTGCCGTGGATGACGCGCGACCAGTGGACTTCTCGTCCCCGTGTCCCCTCCACACCGCGCTGACCCATGATCCTGCAGCCACCCCGCCCGTCTCACGCCGCGGCGGCGCGAGACGATGAACGAAACTCACCGGATCCCATCGAAAGGGGCGGTCGTGTCGACCGAGACCTCCAGGCACACTCCGGCAGTCACTGAGCTCGGCCAGCGCTACCAGTTGCCGGCCGGCTCGCAGGAGCGGTTCGACAAGGATGGCTTCGTGCGGCTGCCCGGCGTGCTGTCGCCGGAGACGATCGCGGCGTACGAGCCCGAAATCACCGACAAGGTGATCGAGCGCAACACGATGCACCTGCCGTTGCCCGAACGGTCGACGTATGACAAGGCCTTTCTGCAGGTGGAAAATCTGTGGGAGCACAGCGCGACGGTGCGGGAGTTCGTCTTCGCGCCACGACTGGCGCGCATCGCCGCCGAGCTGCTCGGGGTCGAGGCGGTCGCGCTCTATCACGATCAAGCCCTCTACAAGGAGGCCGGCGGCGGCATCACGCCCTGGCACGCGGACGAGTTCTACTGGCCGTTCGCGACCGACCGCTGCTGCACGGTCTGGGTGCCGTTGCAGGAGACACCAGCCGAAATGGGGCCCCTGGCCTTCTCGGTGGGAAGTCAGGCTTTCACATTCGGCCGGGATCTCGGCATCAGTGACCAGTCGGAGTCTGAGTTGCAGCGGGAGCTATCGGCGCAGGGGTTCCCCGTCTACGACGAGCCCTACCGACTCGGCGATGTCAGCTACCACCTTGGTTGGACCTTCCACCGAGCCGAGCCCAACCGCACCGAAATCCCGCGCCGGGTCATGACGGTGATCTACGTCGACGCCGACATGGAGCTCGTCGAGGCCACCAACGACAACCAACGGTCGGACTACGCCACCTGGTTGCCCGGGCTCGCGCCGGGCGACAAGCCGTCCGGCCCGCGCAACCCGGAGCTCTACCGCCGCACGGGCTGAGTCAGCCGCGAAGACTCAGGGCTGTCCCGTTACCAGTTCGGATCCTCCGGCCCGTCGCCGAAGTCGGGTACGTCGAGGCGGGCCCCGGCTTGCTTCGCCGATTCGTAGCCGACAACGCCGGGCAGGGTGAACCGGGCCGCACGCCAGGCATTCACCGGCGGGTGCGTCTTGGTGGTGACGGCGCGAACGAAGTCGTCGGCCAAGAAGTGGTGGGCGCCTTCGTGGCCGTTGTGCGCACTCTCGAACTCCTTGGGCAGCCGGCTGCGGTCCTGCACCTTGGCGTTGCCGGAGGCGAAACTTTGCAGCAGCGCCGGATCGACGTCGCCGAAGTCATCCGGCACCTGTTTCGTGCCGGTGTAGAACAGATCGCTGATGTCGACCGTCTTGCCCTTGGCGTAGTCCTCGCCCTCGGTCTTGACACTCAGCGTCGCCCCGTGCCCGGTCTGCTCCATGACCTGGTCGGTGCCGTAGAACCGGAAGCGGGACTCATGGCCGTTCCAGTAGCCGACGCGCCGGAACTCATTGGTCCGCATCGCTGCGCCGTCGGCCAATTCGAACAGGGCGCTCATGTTGGAGAATTCGTTGCCCCACTGCGACACGGTCGCATCGAAGACGCCGTCACCGCGGTCGTCGCGGATGCCGATACAGCTGACGGAGACCGCATGCGTCGGAAGTGCACCGAGTACGCCGCCGATCGCGTGGGTTGGGTACAGCATGGGCGGGTAGCTAGCGGTCTTCTTCCAGTCATCGCCGCCGCTGTACTGGTACGCGGCGTAGAAGCCGTTTTCCATGTCGTGGACGTAGTCGCCTTCGGCGTAGAAGACGCGGCCGAAGTCACCGGCAGCGACCTTCTCGCGCGCCCAGACCACGGCTGGGTTGTAGTAGCTGGTTTCACCCATCATGTAGATCAGGCCGGTCTGGTCGACCTTCTCCACGATGGCCTTGACGTCCTGGACGCTGATCGCCATCGGAACGGCGGAGTAGACGTGCTTGCCCGCCTCGAGCGCCTGCAACACCAGCGGGCCGTGGGTCCAGCGCTGGGTCATGATCGCGACCGAGTCAACCTGGTCGGAGGCGAACATCTCCTCGGCCGTGGTGAAAACACCCGCCAGGCCGTACTTCTGCTGATGCTCCCGGGCGCGCTCGGGGACGACGTCGCAGGCATAGACGGCCTCGACCTCGGGATGCAGCTGCCAGAGCGCGATGAAGCTGCGCGCGAACTGTCCCGTCCCAACTACGCCAATCCTCATCAAACTTCCCTTCACGTCATATGGGCCGTGTCGATCCTAGAACCCGGGCGACTGCAGCGGGTCGCCGGAGGGTGCCCACCCTTCACCGTGCTTCCCTGGCGCCCTGTCCGGGAGCGTGACCCGGGACTACGGCGTTGGCACCCGGGCCGGTCTCCGGATTCCTGCTAGCAGCAATGCATGGCGCGCTGTGCACTGAAAATCTGTTCGTATGGCATTCGGTGTCCTGATTGTGGACGACAACCCGTTGTTCCTGGAGGCTGCTCAGGGTCTCCTGGAGCGCGATGGTCTGCGCGTCGTCGGCTTGGCGGCCACCGTGGCGCAGGCGCTGCAGCAAACAGCGGAGCTCCGCCCGGACGTCGTCCTCGTCGACCTCAACCTCGGCGATGAGAGCGGATTCGACATTGCCCGACGCCTGGCCGAACACGACCGCGGCGGCGGGCCGGCGGTGATCCTGATTTCCACCCACGCAAAGGACGACTTCGCAGACCTCATTGCCGAGACCCGTGTGGCGGGGTTCCTGTCGAAGGGGGAACTTTCGGCCCACGCAATCCGGCGGATCGTCGATGGCGGCGAGGAATGAGACCCGTCGACCGTCGCTCGCGCTGAACTCGCGGTCCGCCGCGGCTGGCTAGTGATGACTAGGGGCTAGCGTCCGGAGAGCCGGTCCGCGGTGCCTTGGGTTCGGCGCTGGGGCCGGCGGGCAGGTGGACGTGCAGCGTTGTGCCATGGCCGGGAGGGCTGAGGATCGAGATTGTTCCGCCGAGAGCCTCGACCCGGTCTTTAAGACCGATGATGCCGGAGCCGCGGCTGGGTTCGGCGCCTCCGATGCCGTCGTCGCGTATCGAGAGCGTGAGGTCGCCGTCGCAACCGTCCACCCTCATGGTGACGACCGACGCCAGCGCGTGCTTTACGGCGTTCGTAAGTGCCTCGGAGGCAATGTAGTAGCCGGCCGCTTCGAGCCGCTCCGTGGGCCGCGAGGCGAGGCCGAGTTCGACTTCGACCGGTATCGCGGAGCGCCGGGCGAGCGCCTTGAGTGCTGGGCCGAGCCCGGCCTCGGACAGCACGGCTGGGTGGATGCCGCGCGAGATCTCCCGCAGTTCGTCCAGCACGGTCCCGAGACCGTCGGCCAGCAGCGATAGCTCGCCCTGCATCTCACCTGAGGGCCTGGGTGACATCGTCTCGATGGTGCGGACGTTGAGGGCCAGCGAGACAAGGCGCTGCTGAATGCCGTCGTGCAGGTCACGCTCCAGCCGCCGGCGGGTCTCGTCGGCGGCGGCGACGATCCGGGCACGCGAAGCGGACAGCTCGGCGCGGCTCTGGGTGTTGGCGATGGCGGTTCCCAGGAGCTCGGTGAACTCGGCGAGACGACCCTCCGCGTGATCGGGGATGGACCCGTCCGTGGACGCGATCGTCACCAATCCCCACACGGCTCCGTCGACAACGATCGGCGCGGCGGCGACGCTATGCAGCCCCATCGCGCGCGCCGTGGCGGCGAAGGCACCGGGCCGGCGTGAATAATCCACCACCCTTCCCGCGCGACCCGTCTGGCGCACTCGTGCGCCCAGCCCTGACGCATCGTATGGCCATTGCGTGCCCGGCTGGAACGGGTGCGGCCGGTC
>DASXJE010000040.1 GCA_036497565.1 Mycobacteriales bacterium | reverse complement strand
CATCGAGGCGGAGAAGGAAGAGTCCGGCGCTGCTGCCGGGAAAGACACCAACGGCACGATCATCATGGCGACCGTGAAGGGCGACGTCCACGACATCGGCAAGAACATCGTCGGGGTTGTCCTGCAGTGCAACAACTACGAGGTGATCGACCTCGGTGTGATGGTGCCTGCCCAGAACATCCTCGACGCGGCCAAGGAGCACAACGCCGACATCATCGGGCTGTCCGGCCTGATCACCCCGTCGCTGGACGAGATGGTCAACTTCGCCGTCGAGATGGAGCGTCAGGGCCTGGAGATCCCGCTGCTGATCGGTGGCGCCACCACCTCGCGCGCCCACACGGCCGTGAAGGTGTCGCCGCGTCGTAGCGGTCCGGTGGTCTGGGTCAAGGACGCTTCCCGCTCGGTGCCGGTCGCTGCCGCGCTGCTCGACGACAAGCAGCGGCCAGCCCTGCTGGAGGCCACCGAGAAGGACTACGCATCGCTTCGCGAACGGCACGCCCAGAAGAACGAGCGGCCGATGCTGACGCTGGAAAAAGCCCGCGCGAACCGGACGCCGATCGAGTGGGACGGCTACACCCCGCCGGTGCCGGCGCAAGGTGCGGGAGTATGGGATTTCCAGGACTACGACATCGCCGAGCTGCGCGAGTACATCGACTGGCAGCCGTTCTTCAACGCCTGGGAGATGAAGGGCAGGTTCCCCGACATCCTCAACAACCCGGTCTCGGGCGAGACCGCCCGCAAGCTCTACGACGACGCGCAGGAGATGCTCGACACCCTGATCAAGGAAAAGTGGCTGACTGCCAACGGGGTGATCGGATTCTTCCCGGCGAACGCGGTCGGCTCGGGTATTGAAGACATCGAGGTTTACACCGACGAGACCCGTACCGAGGTGCTGACCACGTTGCACAACCTGCGCCAGCAGGGTGAGCACCGCAACGGCATCCCGAACCGGAGCCTGGGCGACTTCATCGCGCCCAAGGACACCGGCCTGGCTGACTACGTCGGCGCGTTCGCCGTCACGGCGGGGCTGGGCATCCACGATAGGATCGCCGAGTTCAAGGCAGCCAACGACGACTACAGCGCGATCCTGCTGGAGTCGCTTGCCGACCGGTTGGCTGAGGCGTTCGCCGAACGGATGCACCAACGGGTCCGCAAGGAGTTCTGGGGATTCCAGCCCGGCGAGCAGTTGGACAACGAGGAGCTCATCGGTGAGAAATATGTCGGAATCCGCCCTGCCCCCGGGTATCCGGCCTGCCCCGAGCACACCGAGAAGGCGACGCTCTGGGAGTTGATGGACGTCCAGGAGCGGACCGGCATCGAGCTGACCGAGTCGATGGCGATGTGGCCGGGTGCCGCCGTCAGCGGCTGGTATTTCTCGCACCCGCAGTCGCAGTACTTCGTGGTCGGCCGGATGGCCCAGGACCAGGTCGCCGACTACGCGAAGCGCAAGGGCTGGACCCTGCAGGAAGCCGAGCGCTGGCTCGGCCCCAACCTCGGCTACAACCCGGAGGAC
>DASXJE010000039.1 GCA_036497565.1 Mycobacteriales bacterium | reverse complement strand
CTGGTTCTACCTGCGGGTGCTACCCGGCTGGCTCGGACTGCACCAGACGAACGTCCACTTCGGGGTGGGCACCATCGTGGTCTCGGTGCTGGTGTTCCTCGGCATTCCGCTGGCGGCCGGCTTCCTCACCCGCACCTTCGGTGAGCGGGCCAAGGGGGAGGACTGGTACGAGACGCGGTTCCTGCCGAGGATCGGGCCGATCGCGCTCTACGGGTTGTTGTTCACCATCGTCGTGCTGTTCGCGCTACAGGGGCACACCATCACGTCCCGCCCGCTGGACGTCGCGCGGATCGCGCTTCCGCTGCTGGCCTATTTCGCGCTCATGTTCGGCGGCTCCTTCGCGCTCGGCCACCGCCTGCGGCTCGGTTACGGCAAGACCGACACGTTGGCCTTCACCGCCGCCGGCAACAACTTCGAACTGGCCATCGCCGTATCGATCGGGGTGTTCGGGGTCACCTCCGGTCAGGCGCTCGCGGGGGTCGTGGGACCGCTCATCGAGGTCCCGGTCCTCGTCGCTCTCGTCTACGTCGCACTCTGGCTGCGCACCCGGCTGCGCTGGACCGATCCCGCCCCCGCCCCGGGGGAAACCTGATGCCGACTGTGCTCTTCGTCTGCGTCCACAATGCGGGCCGATCCCAGATGGCGGCGGCTCTGCTCGACCACCACGCCCGCGGCCGGGTGCACGTCCGCTCCGCCGGCTCGGCCCCGACCGGCGACATCAATCCGGCCGTCGTCGAGGTGATGGCCGAGGTGGGCCTGGACGTGTCCAAGGAGTTCCCCAAGCCCCTCACCGATGACGTCGTCCAGGCGGCCGACGTCGTCATCACCATGGGCTGCGGCGACGCCTGTCCCATCTACCCGGGCAAGCGTTACCTCGACTGGGAACTCCCCGACCCGGCCGGCCTCCCCATCGAGCAAATCCGGCCGATCCGCGCCGAGATCGACCGGCGCGTCCGCGCCCTGCTCGACGAACTCGCTAGCTGACCTCGCGCCACCCGCGGAACTGGGCGACGAACGTCTCCTGCTCGGCGGTTTTTGTCGATGTAGGTCCACTTGCCTATCGACCGTCATCGGGCTTGGTGTCTGCTGATTTGGCGGCGCGCTCGATCTCCGCGCGCCGGGCGGCCCAGAAGGCCGCATCGCGCTGCGGGCGCGCATCGGCGGCGGTCCCGGTTGAGCCGTCGAGCTGTTCGCGCAGGATGTCGGCGTGTCCGGCGTGTCGGCTGGTCTCGGTGAGTATGTGGACCAGGACATTGAACAGCTTCACGTTGGGGCGTGGCCACCAGGGCACGTAGCCGGGGGAGTCGATGGCGAGGGCGGTGATCGTCGCGTCCGAGTGCTCCCACACGCGCCGGTAGCGGCCGATGATCTCCTCCCGAGTCTCTTGCTCGGTCGCCCACATGTCTGAGCCGCGCGCCTCGGCGTCGTCCCACCGGGGGAGCGGCTCGGGAAACGGCCGGTCGAAGACCTCGCCGAAGTACCTGGACTCGGACAGCGACTGGTGTTTGACCAGGCCGAGAAGGTTCGTTCCCGTCGAGGTCAGTGGCCGGCGGACGTCGTACTCGGAGAGCCCGTCGAGTTTCCAGAGGATCACCTCGCGGATCTCTCGCAGATCGCTGTGCAGATACTCTTTCGCGAAATCATCGATCATGCGACATGAGCCTGCCATACGCCGGCCCACGCGTTTCCCGGTCTCGCCCGACGGGGTTCGCGGCGGCCACGGAGTCCAGATCCTCAGCTGACATCCCGGCGGCGAGAAGGATCTTCTGCACGACCGTGGTCTTGCCGGCGACGTAGTCGTCGATAGAGCCGAGGTCCTCTTCGGCAAGGGCCCTCTTCACGCTGGCGTACTCGTCGCGGAGGTCCGTATTCGAGCGAAGCGTCTCCCGCACCGCGAGGTGATTGCGTAGAGCCAGGCAGCCATCGAGGCACACGTATACATTTCGGCGGGGTTGATCGTCGGAGGCCTTGAACGCATGTCTGTCGTTGATGCCCAGTTCGCCTTGGTAGACGTATCCGGCCAACTCCAGGGCGGCGAGAGCGCGAGGTAGTCCGTCCGGACGTACGACGATGTCGATGTCGATGATCGGCTTAGCCGGCAAGTCTCGTACCGAGGTGCTCCCGACGTGCTCGACGGCCAGGACGTCGACTCCGCTGAGCACGATCGACAGGTCACGGCTGACTCGTTCGAAGTCTGTCTGCCACTGAGGATCGTATGGGGCGACGGTTACTCGCATTCCCCGATGATGCCCGGTCGGGAGTCGGTGTGAAGCGACAGGTCCTTGGAATCGGGTTCGCCCGTGGTCCGGGTAGTGGTTAGCGTGAATGTGTGATCGCTGGACCGTGCGGAGGTTGCGGTGGACGTCGAGGTTGTCCGGGCAGAGCTGGCGGACAAGGAGGTCTTGCGTCAGCTGTTGGAGTTCAACGCGTATGAGTTCGCGCGGCTGTCCGATGATGCGGTGCTCAATGAGCGTGGGCGCTTTGGCTATTCATGGTTGGACCACTACTGGACCGAGCCGACGCGACATCCATTCCTGATTCGAGTTCGCGGCCAGATCGGTGGGATCGTGCTTGTCACGGGCACGGATCCTCGTTCGATCGCCGAGTTCCTCGTCATGCCGCAGTACCGGCGTCTCGGTGTGGGACTTGCGGCTGCGAGGTATGTCTTCGAGCTGTTCGGTGGCGCCTGGTCAGTTCATGAGGTGCCTGGAAATGAGGCAGCAGTTGCCTTCTGGCGTCGGGCGATTCCCGTGGAGTTCGCCGAGACCTGCGACGATGACGGTACGACGCAGCGATTCCGCATGCCGACGTGATGCGCCGC
>DASXJE010000038.1 GCA_036497565.1 Mycobacteriales bacterium | reverse complement strand
CGTCGGGGACCGGGCCCTGGACGGCCAGCACCTCGACGGCCGTGATGGTGATCTTCCGCATCCGCCCTGGTTCTCCCTGTTTGGGGGATCAGCGATGGTGGGCGCGGCAGGGATCGAACCTGCGACCGCCCGCTTGTAAGGCGGGTGCTCTCCCGCTGAGCTACGCGCCCGGGAAGAGCCGAGCCTACCGGCCGGTCAGGCCGCCAGCCGCTCCAGTGCCTTGGTCCAGACCGCCTGGTCGCGCCGTTCGCCGGGCTGGTTCATCTCGGCGAAGGCGACGGTGCCGTCCCGGTCGATCAGGAACGTGCCGCGGTTGGCCATCCCGGACGCGTCGTTGAAGACGCCGTAGCTGCGCGCCGCGTCACCGTGCGGCCAGAAGTCCGACAGCAGCGGGTAGCCGAGCTTCTCCGCGTCGTCGAACGCCTTGAGCGAGAAGACGGGGTCGGTGCTGATTGCGAGCACCTGCACCTCGTCGTTCTGGAAGCGCGACAGGTCGTCGCGGACCTGGGTCAACTCGCTGGTGCAGATGCCGCTGAAGGCGAACGGATAGAACACCAGAAGCACGTTCTTCGACCCGCGGAACGACGACAGGGCGATCGACTCGTTGTTCTGGTCCTTCAACGTGAAGTCCGGTGCCGTGGCACCAACCTCAACGGCCATCAGTGGCCTCCTCGCGATCAGAGCAGTGGAAACGGGACAAGGTGATCGAATCCCGAGCATGCCACGGCGCGGATCAGCGCTTGGAGCGGGCCGCCTTCGGTGCCACCAGCCGGACGCCGGACCAGTCGCGGCCGACGGACAGGGTGCTGGTCTGGGACAGGCCGGCGGTCGGTGCCGCCTCACTGATGTCCCAGGGCTCGATGTGTCCGGTCCGGCCGACCTTCGGCGTGAGCAGCCACACCACGCCGTTGTCGGCGAGCGGGCCGATGGCGTCGACCAAGGCGTCGACCAGGTCTCCGTCCTCGCCGCGCCACCAGAGCAGCACGACGTCGACGACCTCGTCGGAGTCCTCCCCCACGAGGTCGCTTCCGGAACGCTCGACGATGGACGATCGGACCTGCTCGTCCGCGTCGCCGGCTTCATAGCCCAGCTCCTGGACAACCATCCCGGGCTGCACGCCGAGGCGCGCCGCCAGGGTCGGACCGTCCGCCGAATCAGCGGTGGGGCTCACCTCTGCCGTCCTCCACGAATATCGATTGAAAGTGGGTCGTTTGCGGGTGCTTCTCGTAGCAGATACACACTACGGCCCGGGCCGGGTTCGAGGGCTCCGGTCCGCAAGACTCGTCCGGTCGGGTCCGCACAGGGTACGGAACGCCGGAGGACGCACCGCGCGCCGGGCCGTCAGGGTCGGCGAGGATAGTAGGTGGCAGCCCCGCCGAGCCCAACGAGGAGAACGCGACCCGTGACCCCCGAGCGCTTCAGTGTCATCACCGATGGCCTGCCCAGCCAGCTCCCTGATGTCGACCCCGAAGAGACCCAGGAGTGGCTTACCTCCCTAGACGCCGCGGTCAACGTCGCGGGCCGGGGACGGGCGCGCTACCTGATGCTCAAGTTGATGGAACGTGCCCGCGAGCGCCAGGTCGGCGTACCGGCACTGCGTAGCACCGACTTCATCAACACCATCGCGCCCGAGCGCGAACCGTGGTTCCCCGGCGACGAATACGTCGAGCGCCGGATCCGTGCCTACATCCGGTGGAACGCCGCAATCATGGTGTCCCGGGCCAACAAGTACCTGGGCGTCGGCGGGCACATCGCGACATACGCGTCCTCGGCGAGCCTCTACGAGGTCGGGTTCAACCACTTCTTCCGCGGCAAGGACCACGGCGGCGAGTCGGGCGACCAGATCTACTTCCAGGGCCACGCCTCGCCCGGCATCTACGCCCGGGCGTTCCTCGAGGGCCGGCTGTCCTCGACCCAGCTCGACGGGTTCCGGCAGGAGCTCTCGCATCCGGGCGGAGGGCTGCCGAGCTACCCGCACCCCCGGCTCATTCCCGACTTCTGGGAGTTTCCGACCGTCTCGATGGGTCTGGGGCCCATCGAGGCGATCTACCAGGCCCGCTTCAACCGTTACCTGCTCAACCGGCAGATCAAGGACACCAGCCGGAGCCACGTGTGGGCCTTCCTCGGTGACGGGGAGATGGACGAGCCCGAGGCGCTCGGCGCGATCGGCGTCGCTGCCCGCGAGGAGCTGGACAACCTCACCTTCGTCATCAACTGCAACCTGCAGCGCCTCGACGGCCCGGTCCGCGGTAACGGCAAGATCATCCAGGAGCTCGAGGCCTACTTCCGCGGCGCCGGCTGGAACGTCATCAAGGTGATCTGGGGCCGCGACTGGGACCCGCTGCTGGCCCAGGACGTCGACGGCGTGCTCGTCAACGCGATGAACACGACCCCCGACGGGCAGTTCCAGTCCTACTCGGTCGAGCCGGGCGACTACACGCGGGAGCACTTCTTCGGCACCGACCCGCGGCTGCGCAAGATGGTCGAGCACCTTTCCGACGACGACCTGCGCCGGCTCTCCCGCGGCGGGCACGACTACCGCAAGGTCTACAGCGCCTTCAAGGCGGCCCGCGAGCACGTCGGCCAGCCGACGGTGATCCTGGCCCACACCATCAAGGGCTGGACGCTGGGCAGCGACTTCGAGGGCCGCAACGCCACGCACCAGATGAAGAAGCTGACCAAGGCCGAGCTGAAGGAGTTCCGCGACCGGCTCTACCTGCCGATCTCCGACGAGCAGCTCGAGGGCGAGCTGCCGCCGTACTACCACCCGGGCGAGCAGTCCGAGGAGATCCGCTACATGAAGGAGCGCCGGGCGGCGCTCGGCGGCTACGTCCCCAAGCGGATCGTGCGTCCCCGCGCGGTCAAGGTGCCCGAGCACTCGGCGTACGCCGACCTCAAGCGCGGATCGGGCAAGCAGGCGGTGGCCACGACCATGGCCTTCGTCCGGCTGCTCAAGGACCTGATGAAGGACAAGGAGTTCGGCCGCCGGTTCGTGCCGATCATCCCGGACGAGGCGCGCACCTTCGGCATGGACTCGTTGTTCCCGACGGCGAAGATCTATTCGCCGCACGGGCAGCGCTACGACGCGGTCGACCGCAATCTGCTGCTGTCCTACAAGGAGTCCACGTCGGGTCAGCTGCTGCACGAGGGCATCACCGAAGCCGGTGCGATGGGCTCGTTCATCGCGGCCGGAACGTCGTACGCGACGCACAGCGAACCGATGATCCCGATCTACATCTTCTATTCGATGTTCGGGTTCCAGCGCACCGGCGACCTGATGTGGGCCGCCGGCGACCAGATGACCCGTGGCTTCCTGCTGGGCGCCACCGCCGGGCGCACCACGCTGACCGGTGAAGGGCTGCAGCACAACGACGGCCACTCGCATCTGCTCGCCTCGACCAACCCGGCGTGCGTCGCCTACGACCCGGCGTACGCGTTCGAGATCGCGCACATCGTCGAGGACGCGCTGCGCCGGATGTATGGCACCAGCGAGGAGTTCCCCAAGGGCGAGGACGTCTTCTACTACCTCACCGTCTACAACGAGCCGATGCAGCAGCCGGCCCAGCCGGAGGACATCGACACCGAAGGGATACTCAAGGGGCTCTACCGCTTCCGGGCGGCCGACAGCGACGGTGCGGACGACCGGCCCCGCGCGCAGGTGCTCGCCTCCGGCGTCGCCCTGCCGTGGGCGCTGGATGCGCAGCGGATGCTGGCCGAAGACTGGGGCGTGGCCGCCGACGTGTGGTCGGCGACGTCGTGGACCGAGCTACGCCGCGACGCCCTCGCCTGCGACGAGTGGAACCTGCTGCACCCCGGCGACGACCAGCGCACTCCCTACGTCACCAGCAAGCTCGCCGACACGCCCGGGCCGGTCGTCGCGGTCAGCGACTGGATGCGCGCCGTACCGGATCAGATCGCACGGTGGGTGCCTAATCCCTACGCGTCGCTCGGTGCCGACGGGTACGGCTTCTCCGACACCCGCGGCGCCGCCCGGCGGCACTTCCACATCGACGCTCCGTCGATCGTGCTCGGGGTGCTCACCGAGCTGGCCCGCTCCGGCGAGGTCAAGCGGGAGGCGCTCAGCGAGGCCGTCGAGCGTTACCAACTGCTCGACGTCCAGGCGGCCGGAGCGGGCCCGACCGGCGGCGAGAACTGAGCCGGGTTCAGCCGGCGTCGGCGAGGTGGCGCAGGGCGAGCGCCGCGTAGACGGCCACGCCCGAGGCCATCGAGTCCTCGTCGAAGACGACCCGGTTGGAGTGGTTGTCCGGCGTGGTGGCGGGATCGGCGCCGGCCGGGCACGCACCGAGGAACGCCATCGCGCCCGGCACCTGCTCGAGGACGTAGGAGAAGTCCTCGGCGCCCATCACCGGGTGATCCATCGCGACCACCGCGTCGGCGCCCAGGACCGAGCCGGCGACCTCGCTGACGAACGCCGCGGCGTCGGAGTCGTTGACGGTCACCGGGTAACCCCGGCGGACCTCGACCTCGGCGGTCGCCCCATGCGCGGCGGCGATGCCGTGCACCAGCGTCGGCAGCCGGTCGGCCACCCGCGCGCGGGCCGTGGCGGACAGGCTGCGGATGGTCCCCTCCATGAACGCGGAGTCGGGAATCACGTTGTCGCGGGTCCCGGCGACGATGTGCGCGATCGTGACGACGACCGGGTCGAAGATCGTGAAACCGCGGGTGACCATCGCCTGGATCGCCGTGACGATCTCGCAGGCCACCGGCACCGGGTCGAGCCCGTCGTGCGGTGCCGACGCGTGCCCGCCCCGGCCGTGCACGACGATCCGCAGGGTGTCGGACGACGCAAGCTGCGGTCCGGGCCGCACGTTGATCGTTCCGGCCGGGTAGGTCGCCTTGATGTGCAGCGCATAGGCGCCGGTCACGGGCGGGGCCAGCTCGAGCATGCCTTCCTCGAGCATGATGCGCGCGCCGTGCATCCCCTCCTCGCCCGGTTGGAAGTCGAAGAGCACCTGCCCCGCGATCTGGGACCGTCGTGCCGCGAGCAACTTCGCCGCCCCGGCCAGCATCGCGACGTGGGTGTCGTGCCCGCAGGCGTGCATGACCCCGTCGACCGACGAGGCGAAGTCCAGCCCGGAAGCCTCCTGAACCGGCAATGCGTCCATGTCCCCGCGCAGCAGCACCGTCGGTCCCGGGTGATCGCCTTGCAGGACGGCCAGCACCGAACCCACGTTCTCACCGGTGTGCACCTGCAGGTCGAGGTCGGCGAGCTCGTCGAGCACCGCACGCTGGGTGCCGGGGAGCGCGAGGCCGGTCTCCGGCGATTGGTGGATCCGACGCCGCAGGTCACGCACCTGCGGAAGGAGTGCGCGCGCATCGTCGAGGACACCGGACAGGAGGGGTGAATAGGGCAACTGGTCGGTCAGGGCCGGATCGCTCATGACGGCTAGTCTGCACCGCCCGGACCCGAACTGCGATCGCCGTCCGGGATCGGTAGCGTGCACGGGGATGACTGGACGACTTGGCCTCACCGATGTCTCGCCCGTGGTGTCCTGCGGCCGCTATCCGGCGCGCGCCGTCGTGGGTGAGCAACTCCCCATCGCCGCGACCGTGTTCCGCGAGGGACACGACGCCGTGGCCGCGAACGTGGTCTGGCAGGGGCCGGACGGCAAGAAACCGCCGTTCGTGCGGATGCTGCCCGGGCTCCCCGGCACCGACCGGTGGCACGCGACGGCCGTGCCGACCTCGCCGGGTCGGTGGACGTTCGTCGTCGAGGCCTGGTCGGACCCACTCACCACCTGGTCACACGACGTGACGGTGAAGGTGGAGGCCGGTCAGGGCGCCGAAGAGCTGGCGAACGACCTGGAGCAGGGTGCCCGGCTGCTGGTGCGAGCCGCTCGCGGCGTCCCGAAGGACCGCCGCCGCGACGTGGTCGCCGCCGCCACCACCCTGCGCGATGCAAGCCTGGCGTTGTGGGCGCGCCTCGGGCCGGCCCTGGATGTCGAGCTGCAGGCCCTGCTCGAGACCTACCCGGTGCGCGAGCTGGTGACCCGCAGCCCCCGGTTCGAGGTCTGGGTGGACCGGCAGCGGGCGCTGTACGGCTCCTGGTACGAGTTCTTCCCCCGGTCGACCGGCGGGGTCGACGCGGACGGGCGGGCGGTGCACGGCACCCTGCGTACGGCGATGGACCGGTTGCCCGCCGCCGCCGGCATGGGGTTCGACGTCGTCTATCTCCCGCCGGTCCACCCGATCGGCGAGGTCAACCGCAAGGGTGCCAACAACACCCTGATCGCCGGACCGGACGACGTCGGGTCGCCCTGGGCCATCGGGTCGGCCGAGGGTGGCCACGACGCGATCGATCCCCGACTGGGCACCTTCGACGACTTCGACGCGTTCGTCACGCGCACCCAGGAACTCGGCATGGAGGTCGCCCTCGACCTCGCCCTGCAGTGCGCACCGGATCACCCGTGGGCGAGCGAGCACCCGGAGTGGTTCCGGGTGCTCCCCGACGGCACCATCGCCTTCGCGGAGAACCCGCCGAAGAAGTACCAGGACATCTATCCGCTCTACTTCGACACCGACCCCAAGGGCCTCTACGCCGAGGTACTCCGCGTGGTGCGCCTGTGGATCAGTCACGGCGTACGCATCTTCCGTGTCGACAACCCGCACACGAAGCCGCTGAACTTCTGGCACTGGCTGATCTGGGAGGTGAAGAAGACCGACCCGGACGTGCTCTTCCTCGCCGAGGCGTTCACCCGGCCGGCGATGATGCACACCCTCGCCAAGATCGGGTTCACCCAGTCCTACAGCTACTTCACGTGGCGCACCGGCAAGGCCGAGCTGATCGCCTACGGCCTCGAGCTGAGCCAGGCGCAGGACTACATGCGGCCCAACTTCTTCGTCAACACCCCCGACATCCTGCACGCCTCGCTGCAGTACGGCGGCCCGCCGATGTTCAAGATCCGCGCCGTCCTGGCGAGCATGCTGGCGCCGTCGTGGGGGGTCTACTCCGGCTACGAGCTGTTCGAGCACGTCGCGGCGCAGCCCGGCAGCGAGGAATATCTCGACTCGGAGAAGTACCAACTCCGACCCCGCGACTTCCCGGCCGCGGAGCGGGCCGGCCGCAGCCTGGCGCCCTACCTCACCCGGCTCAACGAGATCCGCCGCGAGCACCCCGCGCTGCAGCAGATGCGCGACCTGGTGTTCCACGAGATCGACAACGAGGAGCTGCTCGCGTTCTCCAAGCGCGACCCGGCCAGCGGCGACACCGTGCTCGTCATCTGCAGCCTCGACCCGCACGGCGCACGCGAGGCGAGCACCGCTCTCGACCTGCCGGCCCTCGGCTTCGACTGGCACGAGCGCTTCGTCGTCCACGACCAGGTCACCGGCGCGCGTTACGACTGGGGTCAGCACAATTACGTACGGCTCGATCCCTTCGTCGAACCTGCCCACATCTTCGTCGTCGAAAGGGCCGGCTGGTGAGCGAGCAGCCCCACCTCCCCGGACTCGCCAACAGCCAGGACCCCGAGTGGTACCGGCGAGCGGTGTTCTACGAGGTCCTCGTCCGCGGCTTCGCCGACAGCAACGGCGACGGCGCCGGTGACCTGCCCGGGCTGACCTCGAAGCTGGACTATCTGCAATGGCTCGGGGTCGATTGCCTCTGGTTGCCGCCGTTCTACGCCTCGCCGCTGCGCGACGGCGGCTACGACGTCAGCGACTTCTGCGCCGTACTCCCGGAGTTCGGGACGATCGAGGACTTCCGTCACTTCCTCGGCGCCGCGCACGCCCGGGGCATCCGGGTGATCATCGACTTCGTCATGAACCACACGAGTGACCAGCACCCGTGGTTCCAGTCGTCCCGGTCCGATCCCGACGGCCCGTACGGCGACTTCTACGTCTGGCGGGACACCGACGAGGGCTACCCCGACGCGCGGGTGATCTTCGTCGACACGGAGGTGAGCAACTGGACCTTCGACCCGATCCGCAAGCAGTACTTCTGGCACCGGTTCTTCTCCCACCAGCCGGATCTGAACTTCGAGAGCCCCGTCGTGCAGGACAGCGTGCTCGATGCGCTGCGGTTCTGGCTCGATCTGGGGATCGACGGTTTCCGGCTCGACGCCGTGCCCTACCTCTTCGAGGCGGAGGGCACCAACTGCGAGAACCTGCCGAAGACGCACGAATTCCTCCGGCGGGTACGCGCGGTCGTCGACGACGAGTACCCCGGCCGGGTCATGCTCTGCGAGGCGAACCAGTGGCCGGCCGACGTCGTGGAGTACTTCGGCAAGGGCGACGAATGCCACATGGCGTTCCACTTCCCGGTGATGCCGCGCCTGTTCATGGCCGTTCGCCGCGAGTCGCGATTCCCGGTGTCGGAGATCATGGCGCAGACGCCGGAGCTCCCCGAGCACTGCCAATGGGGCATCTTCCTGCGCAACCACGATGAGTTGACGCTGGAGATGGTCGCCGAGGACGAGCGCGACTACATGTGGACCGAATACGCCACCGATCCGCGGATGAAGGCCAACATCGGCATCCGCCGACGGCTCGCACCGCTGCTGGACAACGACACCGACCAGCTCGAACTGTTCACCGCGCTGCTGCTCTCGCTTCCCGGGTCTCCGGTCCTCTACTACGGCGACGAGATCGGGATGGGCGACAATATCTGGCTGGGTGACCGCGACGGCGTACGCACGCCGATGCAGTGGACACCGGACCGCAACGCCGGCT
This sequence comes from Mycobacteriales bacterium, assembly GCA_036497565.1. Lineage (NCBI taxonomy): Bacteria > Bacillati > Actinomycetota > Actinomycetes > Mycobacteriales > Mycobacteriales bacterium. Next base: position 3,966 of record DASXJE010000038.1, on the reverse strand, counting down.
TCTCCACCTGCGACCCCGGCCGGCTCAACCTCCCCGTCGTGATGGACCCGGTCTACGGCTACCAGACCGTCAACGTCGAGGCGGAGATGCGCAACACCGCGTCGCTCCTGCACTGGACCCGGCGCATGATCGAGGTACGCAAGGAACACCCCACCTTCGGCCTGGGAACCTTCGGCGAGATCGGGTCCCGCAATCCGACGGTGTTGTGTTACGTCCGGGAGTTCGGCGACGACGTCGTGCTCTGCGTGAACAACCTCTCCCGCTTTCCGCAACCGGTCGAGCTCGATCTGCGCCGGTTCGAAGACTGGACCCCGATTGAGCTGACCGGGCGGGTGCGTTTCCCCCAGATCGGAGTGCTGCCTTACATGCTGACTCTCGCAGGCCACGGGTTCTATTGGTTCGAACTGGCGAAGCCGCAGGAGCGACGATGATGCCCGGAGCGCCTGAGGTCGACGAGCTACTCGACGGTTGGATGCCCGAGCAGCGGTGGTTCGGCGGCAAAGGGCGTGCGATCTCCCGGGTCCGCAGCACCGCGGAGTTGGTGCAGGACGGCGATCCGGCGCTGTGGGTCTATCTGGTCGACGTGGGCTACGAGGACGGTGGGCAGCACACCTACTTCGTCCCGCTCACCTTCCGCGCGCACACGCACGAGTCGTTGACCCACGGTCTGATCGGTGAGGTGACCGCTCCCGACGGCACCCACCTGTGGGTGCACGACGCGCTGCGCGACCGGGACGCCACCACGCTGTGGACCCGGCTGCTCGCCGCCGGCACGACGGTCGGCTCGTTGCGCTTCGTACGCGAGCCCGGGTCGGACATCCCCGTCGACACCCCCGGCGACACCCTCACCGCGGAGCAGAGCAACACCTCGCTGGTGTTCGGCGAATCCACCATCGCGAAGTTCTTCCGGCGCCTCGAGCCGGGGCTCAACCCCGACGTCGAGGTGCACGATGCGCTGCGGTCGACCGACAACCCGCACATCGCGGCGCTGCTGGGCTACATCACGGTGGACCTGCCCGGCGCCGAGCCGGCGACGGCGGCGATGGCCCAGACCTTCCTCCCCGTGGCCAGCGACGGCTGGTCACTCGCGCTGACGAGCGTGCGCGACCTCTACGCCGAGGGCGACCTGCATCCAGACGAGGTCGGCGGAGACTTCGCCGCCGAGTCGCACCGCCTCGGTGCCGCGACGGCGTCGGTGCACGCGGATCTGGCCCAGGTACTGCCGACCGGCAACGCCGGACGCGCCTGGCTGACCGAGACCGCCGCAGCGATGCGGTCCCGCCTGGCCGAGGCGTGCCGGGTCGTCCCGGACCTGCTGGAGCACGCCGCCGCACTGGAAGCCGTCTACGACGGCCTCGCCGAGGTGACCGGCGACCACGCCCTGCAACGCGTGCACGGTGACCTGCATCTGGGTCAGGTCCTGCGCACGGCGCAGGGGTGGACGATCCTGGACTTCGAGGGCGAGCCGGCGAAACCGATCATCGAACGCCGTACCGTCGACACCCCGCTGCGCGACGTGGCCGGCATGCTGCGCTCGTTCGACTACGCCGCCCGCTCGCTGCTGCTCGACGGCCAGGAGGACCCACAGCTCGCCTACCGGGCGACCGAGTGGGCCAACCGCAACCGGGCCGCGTTCTGCGAAGGCTACGGCGAGGCGTCCGGCTCCGACCCGCGCGACGCCGGCGTCCTGCTGACCGCGTTCGAGGCCGACAAGGCCGTCTACGAGGCCGTCTACGAAGCACGCAACCGTCCCGGATGGCTCACCGTCCCGCTCCGTTCACTCGACCGCATCACCGCCGAGGAGAGGTCGTGACCGTGCCTGACAAGGTCGGCGTACCCCGCGAAGAACTCGACAGGCTGGTCGGGGGGGCGCATCACAATCCACACGCCGTACTCGGCGCGCATCCGGTCGGCGACTCCGTCGTGATCCGGACCCTGCGTCCCGAGGCGAGCCGGGTGGCGGCGATCGTCGCCGGCAAGACCCTCGAACTGACCCGCGTCCACGACGGCGGTGTCTTCGAGGGCGTCGTACCCGGACCGGTGTCCGACTACCGGATCGAGACGACCTACGGCGACTCCGCCTACGTGACCGACGACCCCTATCGCTGGCTGCCCACGGTGGGCGAGGTCGACCTGCACCTCATCGGTGAAGGCCGCCACGAGCAGCTGTGGGACGTCCTCGGCGCCCACGTGCACCACTACGACACCCCGGGCGGCCCGGTCGACGGTGTCTCGTTCGCGGTCTGGGCGCCCGACGCGCGAGGGGTCCGGATCACCGGCGACTTCGACTACTGGGCGCGCCGGGCCTTCCCGATGCGCTCGCTCGGCTCGAGCGGCGTGTGGGAGATCTTCGTCCCCGGCATCGGGTCCGGCACGCACTACAAGTTCCAGGTCCTCGGTGCCGACGGCGTATGGCGGGAGAAGGCCGACCCGATGGCGTTCGCCACCGAGGAGCCCCCGGCGACCGCCTCGGTCGTGTTCGACTCGACGTACGAGTGGAACGACGACGCGTGGCTGCGGCAACGCGCCGAGACACCCTGGCACGCCGCGCCGATGAGCGTCTACGAGGTGCACCTCGGTTCGTGGCGGGCCGGGCTCGGCTACCGCCAGCTCGCCGACGAGCTGGTCGGCCACGTCACGTACGCCGGATTCACCCACGTCGAGTTCCTCCCCGTCGCCGAGCATCCCTACGGCGGCTCGTGGGGCTATCAGGTGAGCTCCTACTACGCGCCGACGGCGCGCTTCGGTTCACCCGACGACTTCCGCTATCTCGTCGACCGGCTGCACCAGGCCGGAATCGGCGTGCTCGTCGACTGGGTGCCGGGCCACTTCGCCACCGACGACTTCTCCCTCGCCAAGTTCGACGGGACCGCGCTCTACGAGCACCCCGATCCCCGGCGCGGCGAGCAGCCGGACTGGGGGACCTTCGTCTTCAACTTCGGTCGGAGCGAGGTCCGCAACTTCCTGGTCGCCAACGCCCTCTTCTGGCTCGAGGAGTTCCACATCGACGGGCTGCGGGTCGACGCCGTCGCCTCGATGCTCTACCTCGACTACTCCCGCAAGGAGGGCGAGTGGGCGCCCAACGAGTACGGCGGTCGGGAGAACCTCGAAGCGGTCGCGTTCCTGCAGGAGACCAATGCGACCGTCTACAAGCGGGTTCCCGGCGCCGTCATGATCGCCGAGGAGTCGACCGCCTGGCCAGGTGTCACGAGGCCGACGCATCTCGGCGGGCTCGGCTTCGGCTTCAAGTGGAACATGGGCTGGATGCACGACACGCTCGGCTATCTCGCGCACGACCCGGTGCACCGCACCTACCACCACAACCAGATGACGTTCTCGATGATGTACGCCTACTCCGAGAACTACGTGCTGCCGTTGTCGCACGACGAGGTCGTGCACGGCAAGGGCTCACTGCTGCGCAAGATGCCGGGCGATCGTTGGCAGCAGCTGGCCAATCTGCGCTCGCTGTACGCGTTCCAGTGGGCGCACCCGGGTAAGCAGTTGATCTTCATGGGCGGTGAGTTCGCCCAGGAGTCGGAGTGGTCGGAGGCCCGGTCGCTGGACTGGTGGCTGCAGGACAACCCGGACAACCGTGGGGTGCAGCAGCTGATCGTGGATCTCAACCGGGTCTACCGCGAGTCGCCGGCCCTGTGGACGCTCGACGTCGACCCGTCCGGATTCAGCTGGATCGATGCAAACGACGCCCAGGGCAACGTCTTCTCCTTCATCCGGCGCGGCGCGGACGGTTCGGTCGTGGTCTGCGTCGCCAACTTCGCCGGCAACCCGCACGAGCAGTACCGCCTCGGGCTGCCGATCGGCGGCCGGTGGGACGAGGTGGTCAACACCGATTCCGAGGTCTACGCCGGTTCCGGCGTGGGCAATCTCGGCGCGGTGAAGGCCGAGGAGAAGTCCTGGCACGGGCAGCCGTTCTCCACCGTGCTCCGGCTGCCCCCGATGGGCGTGCTG
>DASXJE010000037.1 GCA_036497565.1 Mycobacteriales bacterium | reverse complement strand
GCGGCGAGTACGCCGGCCAGCACCGCGGCCATGCGCGGGTCGGCGCAGCCGACGGCCTGCGCGCTCGGCCGGGCCGGATTGGTCAGCGGGCCGAGGAAGTTGAAGACGGTGCCGACGCCGAGTTCCCGCCGGGGAGCGGCGGTGTAGCGGTAGGACGGATGGAAGACCGGCGCGAAACAGAAGCCGATACCGATCTCGTCGACGCAGCGGGCCACCCCCGGCCCGGCCAGATCGATGACGACCCCGAGCTCTTCGAGGAGGTCAGCGGCGCCGCAGGTCGAGGACGCGGCGCGGTTGCCGTGTTTGGCGACCCGGGACCCGGCGCCCGCGGCGACGACCGCGGCCATCGTCGAGATGTTCACCGTGTGGGAGCGATCCCCGCCGGTGCCCACGATGTCGACCGTGCGACCGGTGACCACCGCCGGCGCGGCGCGGTCCAGCATCTCGGTGGCCAGCCCGGCGACCTCGTCGGCCGTCTCCCCCTTGGCCCGCAACGCGATCGCGAAGCCGGCCACCTGCACCGGGGTCGCCTCGCCCGACATGATCTCCGACATCGCCCACGCGGTGTCGTCCGCGGTCAGCGACTGCCCGTCGAGGAGCGCGGCGAGCAGCGCCGGCCAGCTGCGGGGCCGGGCCGGGCCCGGCGTACCGCTCACCGCAAGCTCACCCGGTCGCGATGCTGCCGGCCGGGTCGCGCAGCAGACCGGCCACGGTCGACGCCGCGGTGACCGGGTCGACCGGATGCGTGATGGTGGCGTCGGCCTGCGACCAGGTCGCGAGCCACCGGTCGTCGCGGCGGCCGATCACGATGCAGACCGGCGGGCAGTCGGTGATCTCGTTCTTGACCTGCCGGCAGATCCCCATCCCACCGGTGGGCTGGGCCTCACCGTCGAGGATCAGCAGGTCGATCCCGCCGGCATCCACCTCGTCGACGACCTCGGAGCCGGTCGCGCACTCGATGTAGTCGATCCGCCCGAGGTCCGGCGCCGGTCGGCGCCCGACCGCGGTCCGGATGCGCTCGCGGACGCCGGCGTCGTGGCTGAAAACGACCACGGTGTGATTTCCGCGGCTGGTCGCGGTGCTCATGCACGGGCTCCCGATAAGAAGGCGCGGAAGTTGACGCAGCGATCCTAGCGAGCGTCCGGGGCCGGCCGGCCCGCGGCTCGATCAGCGAGCAGTAATGGGCTCGGTCCGCATCATCGGCGACCGGGAGTGCGCGAAGCAGTTCGGGCCCGGGTTATAGGTCGACAGGCGCTCTGAGCAGACCTGACACACCCGGTTCCCGCCGAGAACGCGGCGCAGGGGCCTTCGGTTGACTCCGACGGGACGGCTTCCAACAGGCACGTAGCCTCCTCGACCGGGCCGCTCCCCCGCTTCACGGCCGCGAATAGACGACGAGACTCTAGGCCGCCCGGAGTAAGGAGGTCAACGGCCAAATGGAGGACAGTTTGCAGCCAGTTCGCTACGGGGGGCCTCCCCCGCGTCGGCGGGGCCCTGGGGCCATAATGACGCCGTGACAACGGCGACGAACATCGAGCCCGGCCCCGCCGAGCGGGGGGCATTCGACTCGACACGCGTTCATTCGCTGACGCGCCCCAACATGGTCAGCGTCGGCACGATCGTGTGGCTGTCCTCGGAGTTGATGTTCTTCGCCGGGCTGTTCGCGATGTACTTCACGGTGCGGGCGGAGCACGCGAGCAACTGGCCCGAGCCGCCGACGAAGCTCGACATCGGCTACGCGCTGATCTTCACCACGATCCTGGTGCTCTCGTCGGTGACCTGCCAGTTCGGCGTCTTCGCGGCGGAGAAGGGCGACGTCTTCGGACTGCGCCGGTGGTTCTCGATCACCTTCGTGATGGGGCTGGCCTTCGTCCTCGGGCAGGCCAACGAGTTCCGGATGCTGATCCACGAAGGCACGACGATGTCCGCCTCCGGATTCGGCTCGGTCTTCTACATCACCACCGGTTTCCACGGGATGCACGTGATCGGCGGCCTGCTCGCCTTCGTCTTCCTGCTCATCCGCTCGACGCTCGGCCGGTTCACCCCGGCGCAGGCGACGAGCGCGATCGTGGTCTCCTATTACTGGCACTTCGTCGACGTCGTCTGGATCGGGCTCTTCGTCACGATCTATCTGATCCAATGACGGGCGCGGGCGCCCCCGCGAGCGCGGGTCGCTTCCACAACTCCACCGACCACCTCACCGACGGGAACCGCAGCAGGGTGCTCCGATGACCGACACGAAGGCCTCCCCGTCCCGCCGGCCCGGCCAGCGGCGACGCTCGGTGCTCCGCCGGCTCTCCGGCGTCGCGGCGCTCGTCATCGCCTTGGGTGCGATCGGCACGGTCTACGCCGCGCTGGCCCCGCACGGCGACGCCGCACCGGCCGCCGATGCCGCCCTGAACGTCCGTAAGGGCCAGCAGCTGTTCGACCAGACCTGCATCACCTGCCACGGCGCCAATCTGCAGGGCGTGAAGAACCGCGGACCGAGCCTGATCGGGGTAGGTGCTGCGTCGGTCTACTTCCAGGTCCGGACCGGCCGCATGCCCCTCGCCCAGCAGGGGGCGCAGGCCGACGTGCACCCGGCGAAGTTCGACGAGGCCGAGACCGAGCAGCTCGCCGCCTACGTCCAGGCCAACGGCGGCGGACCGGTGGTGCCGTCCGGCAACCTGCGCGGTGGCGACATCGGCGCCGGCGGTGAGCTGTTCCGGCTCAACTGCGCGTCGTGCCACAACCTCGCAGGCAAGGGCGGTGCGCTCTCGTCGGGCAAGAGCGCTCCCGGGCTGGGCACCGCCACCGACCGGGTGATGTACGCCGCGATGCTCTCCGGTCCGGAGAGCATGCCGGTGTTCGGGGACAACCAGATCACCCCCGCCCAGAAGCGCGAGATCATCAGCTACGTGCAGAGCGTCAAGACCGAATCCGACCCGGGCGGCGCCGGGATCGGCCGGCTCGGCCCCGTGCCCGAGGGACTGGTGATCTGGGTCGTCGGCATCGTCGGGTTGTTGTTCGTGGTGCTGTGGATCGGAGCGAAGGCATGACCCAGCCGCCACCCACCGAAGAAGAACTCGCCCGGATGTCGCCCGAGGAGCAGATGCGCGTCGGCGCGGAGGTCGATGGCATCCACATCGTGCACCGGCGCCAGCGGTTCCCGGTGCCGGGCACGGCGATGGAGCGCCGGGCCGAGCGCCAGGTCTCCGCGATGTTCCTGCTCACGTTCCTCGGCGCCGTCGGTTTCATGGTCGTCTACGTCGTCGTGCCGTGGCAGTTCAAGCTCGGCGACAACGGCGGCTACGCGTGGTTCACCCCGGCCCTCGGCGTCTGCCTCGCTGTGGCGCTGTTCGGTGTCGGCATCGGCGCGATCCTCTGGGCGAAGAAGCTCATGCCCGAGGAGGAGGTCGTCCAGGACCGCCACGACGGTCCCTCCGACGAGTTCGACCGGCAGACCACCGCCGCGACCCTCACCGAGGGCATCGCCGACACCGGGATCGCCCGCCGCTCGATGCTGAAGCGCTCGATCGGGCTCGGAGCGGGAGCTCTCGGGCTGATGGCGATCTTCCCGCTCGGTGGATTGATCATCAAGCCGCGAGGGGAGCTGTTCCGTACGCCATGGAAGAAGGGCGTACGGATGGTGCAGATCGACGGCCGGCCGATCCGCCCGCAGGACATGCAGCCGGGCTCGCTGGCCACCGTCTTCCCCAACGTGCCCGACGGGACGACCGCCGCCAACACGCCGACCATGCTGATCCGGCTCCGCCCAGGCCAGCAGGTCAAGGCCCGCAAGGGGCAGGGCGGCTACATGTGGGGCGACTACATCGCCTTCTCCAAGATCTGCACCCACGCCGGTTGCCCGGTGTCGCTGTACGAGCAGCAGACCAACCGGCTGCTCTGCCCCTGCCATCAGTCGCAGTTCGACGTACTCCTCGACGCCAAGCCCATCTTCGGACCGGCCGCCCGGCCGCTCCCGCAGCTGCCCATCTCCGTGGACGACGAGGGATACTTCATCGCCAACGGCCCCTACCGGGAAGCCATCGGCCCAGCCTTCTGGGAGCGTCCCAATGACTGAGACCTCGCGATGACCGGCACCGTCAGCACCCGCCGCCGGCGTAATGCAGTGAGCCCTGCCGCGAAGGCGGGCAACTGGGTCGACGAGCGCTTCACGGCCGCCGGGCCGATCCGGCGCCAGCTCAACAAGGTGTTCCCCGACCACTGGTCGTTCATGCTCGGGGAGATCGCGCTCTACTCGTTCATCATCCTGCTGATCACCGGCACCTACCTGACGTTCTTCTTCGACGCCTCGATGGGCGACGTGAAGTACAACGGCAGCTACACGCCGCTGCGCGGGATCGAGATGTCGCGGGCCTACGACTCGACGCTGAAGATCTCCTTCGACGTCCGCGGTGGACTGATCATCCGGCAGATCCACCACTGGGCGGCGCTGCTGTTCGTCGCCGCGATCATCACCCACATGCTGCGGATCTACTTCACCGGCGCCTTCCGCAAGCCCCGCGAGACCAACTGGCTGATCGGCGTCATGCTGATGTGGCTGGGAATCCTCGAAGGCTTCGCCGGATACTCGCTCCCCGACGACCTGCTGTCGGGCACCGGGCTGCGGATCGCCAGCGCGATCATCCTGTCCATCCCCGTGGTCGGCACCTGGCTCTATTACCTGGTCTTCGGTGGCACCTTCCCCGGAACGGAGATCATCGGCCGGCTCTACATCGTGCACGTCTTACTCATCCCCGGGATCATCCTGGCGCTGATCGCTGTCCATTTAGCGCTCATCGTCAAGCAGAAGCACACCCAGTTCCCGGGGGCCGGTCGCACCGAGCACAACGTGATCGGCGAGCGGGTGATGCCGACGTACGGCGCCAAGGCCGGCGGCTTCTTCATGATCGTCTTCGGGGTGGTCGCCCTGCTCGGCGGTCTGGTCCAGATCAACCCGATCTGGCTGTTCGGGCCCTACACCCCGTCCCAGGTCGGCGCCGGGTCGCAGCCGGACTGGTACATGGGCTTCCTCGACGGCTCGACCCGATTGTGGCCGGACTGGGAGACCCATTTCCCGACCCACACCATTCCGTCGATCTTCTGGCCGACGGTGGTGCTGCCCGGGATCCTCACCGGGATCCTCTTCGCCTATCCGTTCTTAGAAGCGAAGCTGACGAAGGATCACGCCAACCACAACCTGCTGCAGCGGCCCCGTGACGTCCCGGTCCGCACGGCGTTGGGCGCGATGTCGATCGCGTTCTACATCGTGCTCTGGGGCTCGGGCGGCAACGACGTCATCGCCGACAAGTTCGACATCAGCCTCAACGCGACGACCTGGATCGGCCGGATCGCGATCGTGCTCCTCCCGCCGATCGCCTACTGGGTGACCTATCGCCTCTGTCTCGGTCTCGAGCGCCACGACCGCGAGGTCCTCGAGCACGGGATCGAGACGGGCATCATCAAACGGCTGCCCTCGGGCGAATTCATCGAGGTGCACCAGCCGCTCGGGCCGGTCGACGCGCACGGTCACGGCATGCTGCAGTACGCCGGTACCCCGGTGCCGAAGAAGATGAACGCCTTCGGCGGCGTCGGGCGACGGATCGTCGGATTCTTCCGGCCGGTCGGGGAGCTACCCGGACCGGAGGGGCCGGAGACACCCGCGATCGAGGCACCCGAGAAGGAGCCCGGCAAGGAGCTGGCCGGCCGGCCGACCCCGCCCGAGGCCTAGGGCGGGGCGCCGGGACAGGATCGGCGCGTGGACGACCCGGAACACCCGAGCGAGCCGGTGGCGAAACTGCTGGCCCGATGGGGCATCTCGGCCGGCGCGGCTGTGGCGCGCACCGACCGGGGCACGAACAACCGCACCCTCCAGGTGACCACCGGGGATCGCCGCTGGTCCCTGCGGATCAGCCAGAACCTGACTCCGGCCCAGGTCCGGGCCGAGCACCGGCTGCTGGCCCGGTTGGCCCGGGCCGGCCTGTCCTTCGCGGTGCCCGCGCCCGTCCCACTGCCGGACGGCAGCACCGTCGCCGACACTCCCGACGGCCCGGCCACCCTGTGCGAATGGATTCCGGGCGTCCGGCCCGACCTCAGTCAGGAGGCGGCGTTGGAAGAGTTAGGCCGGGCCGCTGCGGAGCTGAGCGACGCGCTGGCCGACGTTCCGCCGCAGGACACGCCACACGACTGGCAGGACGGCCCGCTGCAGGCGCCCGCCGACGTGGCCGCGCTGACCCGCGACCTCACGGCGGCCGGACTGCACGCGGAGCGGGCCAGGACCCTGCGCGACGGCGCCGACCGTGCGGTGGCGGCCTGGGAGGCGCTGGCCGGACGGCTGCCGACCCAGGTCGTGCACGCCGACCTGGCCGCGTCCAACGTGCTGGTCAGCCCGCAGACCGGGGTCGTGTCCGGGGTGCTGGACTTCGAGATGGCCGGCCACTGGATCCGGGCCATCGAGCTGACCGTGGTCCTGGCCCTGTCCGGGGCGGTGCACGGGCCGGGCTGGCCGCGCCGGGCGGCGGCCGTGGCCCGGGGCGGTGCGTGGGGTGAGCGGCTGACCGCCGCCGAACTGGCCGCCCTGCCCGACCTGATCCTCATCCGCGCGACGGGTTCGATGCTGTGGCGCACGGGCCGGTGGCGGCGCGGCCAGTCCAGCCTGGCCGAAGTCACCGACCGGGTGGACGTTCTGGCCGAGACCCTGCGCTGGCGGACCGGCGAGGGCGGCGAGCTGGGGCACATCGCCGCGGCCGCCGAGCGGTGATGGCGGTGTTGTTCTCCCCCGGACAGGCGGCGTCGACGGCACCGGGCAACCGTGGCAGGAAACGGTCAGGAAGCCCGTCCATCGCGCCGTCTCGGGCGGAACAACGTCCCTGCCGGCAAACGCCCGAGGCCCCCCTTAGTCAAAAGGGTGACGCATGACGCAGCGCCGGATAAGGGCCGGACAGCCCCAATCGACACACCCCGGTGGCTTCCTGGCGCGGCGTCCGCCCGGGTGACCGGCCGGCGCTCAGGTCCGGTTCTGGCCGATGTAGTACTCGAAGAGCAGGCCACCGGTCGAGACCAGGATGCACACGACGCCGATCGCCATGATCGGGCCGGCCCAGAAGGAGGTCGCGATGGCGGTGATGAAGGCACTGACGCCGAGCGCGAACGGCCAGTAGCTGTGCGGGCTGAAGAACCCGATCTCGCCGGCACCCTCGGCGATCTCGCCGTCACCGCGGTCCTCCGGCCGGGCATCGATACGCCGGGCGATGAAGCCGAAGTAGCTCGCGATGAGGCCGCAGAACCCGCCCGAGATGATCAAGGCGGTGATGCCGGTCGGATCGCCCGACCAGACGCCGTAGATGGCCGCGATGACGAAGAGGAATACCGACACGCCGCCAAAGATGTAGGTCTCGATCTTCATGCTGCCCCCTCAGCCGGCATGCCGGAGCGTGCGGTTCGTCGGGAACGGGTGGGTGGTGACCGCCTGCGTCGGCTGACCGATCGCGGCGAGTGCGATCGCCTGCCGGTCGTCGTAACGCGGATTATTCGGGCCGAACCTGCTCAGCACCTTCACGTAGGTCTGGTAGTCCGCCGGGCTGACCGACCGCAGCTCGAAGTTCATCATCGAGTGGTAGGTGCCGCACAGCTCGGCGCAGCGCCCGACGAAGGCGCCCTTCTTCGTGATGTTGATCTGGAACGAGTTGTGCAGCCCCGGGATGACGTCGCGCTTGAAGAGCAATTCGGGGACCCAGAAGGAGTGGATGACGTCGTCGGAGTGCTCCTTGATCAGCACGCTCCGGTCGACCGGGAGAACCAGGATCGGGATCTGGTTGGACGTGCCGATGGTGTCGGCCGGCTGGCCGGTGGCCACGTCACGCTCCTGGTCGTAGCGGAACTGCCAGTTCCACTTGAACGCCACCACCGTGACGCTGACGTCGGGATTCTTCGACTCCTTGTCGACGTAGTTCTCGGTGATCGCGGTGAAGTAGAAGAGCACTGCGACGGCGACGAACGGAACCGCGGTGTAGACCAACTCGATGGGCAGGTTGTACTTGGTCTGCTTGGGGAGCTGGTCGCCCTTCTTCCGGTGGAAGATGATCACCCAGAAGGTCAGGCCCCAGACGATGCATCCGACGATCAGTGCGGCGATGCACGATGCGACCCACAGGTGCAGCATCCGCTCGGCCTGCAGGCTGACGCCGCTGGGCCAGCCCCACCGGGGCAGGTCGCTCCAGCTGCATCCGGTCGCGGCCAAGGCAAGCAGGCCGAGGATGACGCCGAGGCGGCCGGACCGGCCTAGCCGGTCCCGTCGAGGCACCCGCTCGCCGGGCGGTAGCTCACGGTGACGCACGTGGTCAGCCTCTCTCGACGACACGGGGTGCCGGGAGGCACCCACACTGCTACCGACGGCCGAAGACTACTCGACCGGACCGCCCCCGTACGGTTCGGGGCCGACCGGGCGACCCCGGTGGCGAACGTCCCGAGCACCCGCCGGATCGGCGATACTGTGCCGGAACCCACCGTCGACGCAGAACGGATGTGATCCACCCGTGTGCGGCCTTCTGGGCTACCTGAGCAACAGCGGTTCGGCGCCGGCCCTGAAGGCCGATGTCGAGCGGGCGCTGGAGCTGTCCCGGCACCGGGGACCGGACGAGGGCGAGACCTGGAGCGACGACGACGTCGTCCTCGGCTTCCGGCGGCTGTCCATCATCGACCTCGAACACAGCCACCAGCCGCTCCCCTACGACGACGGCCGCTACCGGATGCTCTTCAACGGGGAGATCTACAACTACGTCGAGCTGCGGCGCCGGCTGATCGAGGAGTACGGCGCGACCTTTGCGACCGACGGCGACGGCGAGGTGATCCTCGCGGCGTACAAGTACCTCGGTGAGGCCTGCGTCACCGAGCTGCGCGGGATGTTCGCCTTCGTCATCTGGGACTCCCTCGAGCACACCGCATTCGGGGCGCGGGACTGGTTCGGCATCAAGCCGCTCTTCCTGATGCAGGACGAGCGCGGAACGTTCTTCGCGTCGGAGAAGAAGTCACTGCTCGCCCTCGGCGGGCACGTCGTCGACGGCGACGCCGCCCTCGACCACCGGGCCATCCAGCACTACCTCACCCTGCAGTACGTGCCGGAGCCCGCCACGATGCACTCGGCGATCCGCCGGATCGAGAGCGGGACCTGCTTCACCGTGGACGGTGACGGCGCCCTGGCAAGCCGTCGATTCTTCCGGCCGACCTTTCCCACCGAGCCGGTCGAGGACCAGCGGGCCCGCTGGGCCGAGATCCGCGACGTGCTCGACGACTCGGTCCGGGTGCACATGCGGGCCGACGTCACCGTCGGCGCGTTCCTGTCCGGCGGCATCGACTCGACGGCGATCGCCGCGCTGGCCAAGCGGTACAACCCGAATCTGCTGACCTTCAGCGTGGGCTTCGAACGGCCGGGGTACAGCGAGATCGACGTGGCGGCCGAGTCCGCACAGGCGATCGGCGTCACGCACATCACCAAGGTGGTCACGCCCGAGGAGTTCGCGGCGGCGGTGCCACTGATCGTCTGGTATCTCGACGACCCGGTCGCCGACCCGGCCTTGGTGCCGCTCTACTTCATCGCCAAGGAGGCCCGGCGCCACGTCAAGGTCGTGCTCTCCGGGGAGGGCGCCGACGAGCTCTTCGGTGGCTACAACATCTACCGCGAGCCGCTGTCCCTGCGAGCGTTCCGGCCGCTGCCGCTACCGGTCAAGCGGGGGCTGCATGCACTGTCCACCCGCCTGCCCGAGGGGATGCGGGGCAAGGACCTGCTGCGCCGCGGCTCGATCCCGATCGAGGAGCGCTACTACGGCAACGCCCGGATCTTCCGGGACGACGAGTTGGGCTTCCTGCGCAGCTACGACGACGCGGTCTCCTACCGCGATGTCACCGCCGCGCATTACGCCGCCACCCGGCACCTCGATGACGTCACGCGGATGCAGTACATCGACCTCTACACCTGGCTGCGTGGCGACATCCTCGTCAAGGCCGACAAGATGACGATGGCCAACTCCCTGGAGCTGCGGGTGCCGTTCCTGGACAAGGAGGTCTTCGACGTCGCCTCCCGGCTCCCGGTCGACCAGCGGATCACCTCCGACACCACGAAGTACGCGCTCCGCGAGGCGCTGCGCGACGTCGTACCGGCGCACGTGCTGCAGCGGCGCAAGCTGGGCTTCCCGGTGCCGATCCGGCACTGGCTCGCCGACGAGCTCTACGACTGGGCCCGCACCATCATCGACGAGAGCGGCACCGATCATCTGCTCGACAAGTCCGCCGTCTCAGCGATGCTCGAGGCGCACCGCGCCGGGCCGCACGACTACAGCCGCAAGATCTGGACGGTGCTCATCCTGATGATCTGGCACGGCATCTTCGTCGAGCGCCGGGTCAACCCCGAGATCCCGGCTCCGGTCTACCCGGTGAGCATCTGACAGCTACGTCAGGCCGACCGGTCGGCGATGGCGTCGAGCAGCTTGACGTTGTAGACCTGCGGTTTCATCCCGCCCAGGCTGATGCAGGACTCGACCCGGGCCACGCCCGGCGCGGTCCAGATCCGCTCCAGCAGCACGGTACGCAGGTGCTCGTGGTCGCGGACCCGGATGCGCACCAGTAGGTCTCGCGGGCCGGTGACGATGTGGACGTCCTCCACCTCAGGCAAATCCCGCAACTGCTCGATGAGATCCGGTTCGGGTGCACCCTGCAGCGCGATCAGGATGTAGGCCACGAGCGGGTAGCCGACGGCACCGAAGTCGAGGTCCACCCGGTAGCCCCGGATGACGCCGGACTTCTCGAGTCGGGACAGCCGGTCCCCCACCGACGGCGGGGACATCCCGATCTCCCGGGCGATCTGCCGTTGCGACAGGCGGGCGTTGGCACTGAGCAGGCGAAGGATCGCGATGTCCACGTCGTCGAGTTGCGCGGGCGGCACGACCTCGCCGGCCTGCGCCGACGGCGGCAGCTCAACCATCGGTTTCCCTCCGCTCGTGGGGTGCGTCGCGCCGGACCGGGTCGAGCCCGTAAACCGCACGCGCGTTGCCGCCGAAGACCATGCCGTGGACCCTCTCGAGCCAGCTCTCGCGGGCCCCCTGCTCCCGCAGCCGGGCGCGGACAGCGTCCCATGCCTCGTGCAGCAGGCGGCAGCCGAACCAGATCGACTCCGGGATGCCGTGTCCGTCGCTGCCGAAGAGGACCCGGCTGGTGGGCGCGACCTCCAGCAGCCGGAGCATCCGGTCGGCGGTGGTCGCGGGCGCGAACAGCTGGACGAGCGACAGCTCGGCCCACACGTTGCGGTGGACACCGGCCAGGTAACCGGCCGCGTCGTGCCACGGCCAGGAGCCGTGCAGGAGGACGACGGCGGCGGCGCCACCCTCCGGGGTGCGCAGCAGTGGGTCGAGCAGGAGCGGGTTGGCCAGCTCCGGCCGGATCTCGTTGTCGCCGAAGCCGGTGTGGATCTGGATCGGCAGCCGCAGGTCGGCGCAGCGTGCGAGGGCGCGGCGGAGCACCAGGTCCCGCAGTGCCTTGCCGCGGTCGCGGGCCGGCAGGTCGGTGCGGGCCAGCGAGCGCTGCGCCTCCTCGACGGTGGCGGTCGGGTCGACGTCCAGTCCGGTCCGGTAGGCGAGGACCGTCTTGAAGCCGACGACCCCTCTCGTTGCGGCGTCGGACATCAGGGTGTCGACGACGTCGAGCAGCTCGCCCGCCCCGGCACCGTCGCCCATCGCGGCGTCCAGGGCGGGTTCGAGTCGCTGCAGCTCCCAGACCGGGCGCGCGGCGACCTCTTCGTACGGCGTGAGCAACTCGACCCCTGACCACGCCGGGTCCATCACCATCCCCTCGAGCGCCACGTCGTCGAAGAGCCGCCGGACCCAGGAGGTCCAGTCCACGGCCGCTGCGTCCCGCGCGGCACCGACCTCATCGGCCGAGCAGCCGAGCAGCGTCGCGAGCCGGGACTCCAGCAACTCGACCGTCAGCCGGTGCGGGGCATCGGCCCGGTGACCCTCCTCGCCCGCGACCACATCGAGCGACAGCGCAGCCGGATCCCACGCGGTCGGCTGTAATCCGAACGGATGGAGATGGTCGTCGATCAGGGCCGCTCCTCTAGTCGGGGTTGGCCATGCCGGCGGTGGGTTCGGTCGGCTTCATGCCGCTCGGGCCGGGCGCCTCGTCCAGCGCGCCGGCTTCCTCGCCGCCTTCCTCACCGAGGATCGACCCGATCCGGGAAACCCGCTGGGGGTGGTTGGTGCGCAGGTACCACAGCAGCACGATCCCCAGTGCCAACCAGCCGAGGTTGACGTAGGGCACGATGCGGTAGGGCATCGGCGGCAGCGCACCCGGGTAGATCGAGCCGTAGACGGCGAGCCCGAAGATGATGAAGCCGATGGCCGGCAGCACGGCGTGCACGATCGGGTTCCACTTGCGCATGAGGCGCCGGAAGAAGGCCACGCCGCCGAGGCACAGCGCCATGTAGACGAGGATGATGGCGATGGTCCCGATGCTCGCCATCAGGAAGTACACGGTGGTGGGTCCGCCGCCGTAATCCCAGAAGAACCCGATCAGTGCGGCGACGACTGTCGCGACCGCGGTGACTCCGAGGATCGCGTTGACCGGAGTCTTGTAGACGGGGTGCGTACGGCCGAACACCGCAGGCAGGGTGCCTTCGCGGCCCATGGCGAACATCGTGCGGGCCGCGGCGTTGGCGCAGGCAAGGCAGACCACGAAGGCGGACAGGATCGCGGCGATGGAGATCAGGATCGACAGCGTGTGCCCGGAATAGACCTGCGCGGTGGTGGCGAGCGCGGTCGGGTCCTTCGCCCAGGCGGCGCCGTTGTTGACGCCGAACCCGATGGCCATGCTGTAGGTGGTCCAGACGTAGAAGACGATCGCGAAGACCACGGCGACGATGGTCGCCAACGGTATGGCCCGACGCGGATTGCGGGTCTCCTCACCCAGGACGGCGGCGCTCTCGAAGCCGATGAAGGACGTGACTCCGAGGATGATGCCGTAGAAGATCCCGTTGAAACCGCCGCTGAGCGTGTGGCCGAACGTGAACGGCTGCAGGGACTGGCCGTTCTTGCCGCCCTTTGCGGTGACGATCACGTCGAGGACGACGATGACGGCCACGGTCACCGCACCGACGACCAACTGGGTGCGGGCGGTCAGCTTGATGCCGAAGACGGCGAGGTAGATCAGGAAGGCCATCCCGACGAGGAAGTAGATGAACCACATCCAGTCGGGTTCGGTCGACCAGACCTCGTTCTTGATCAGGTCACGCGTGAATCCGCCGACCCCGGCCATGGTCATCGGCACGAAGCAGAAGAAACCGAACGTGTAGAGCCAGCCGGTCAGGAAACCGGTGCTCTGTCCCAGCGACCGGCTCGCGTAGGTGTAGGCGTATCCGGCCGACGCCATCCGCCGGGTGAACCCGACGACGACGAACGCGAGGCACAGACAGGCGACGCCGCCCAGCAGGACGGCCAACGGTGTGGAGCCGCCTGCCGTCGCCGCGACGCCGGTGGTGTTGTAGGCCATCGCCATCGCGGGCGAGAGCACGGCGATGGCCATCGCCACGGCGTCCCAGGTCCCCAGGCTGCCTTTACGCAGTTGATCCGGGGACGGCGCTTCCTTGCCGAGTGCTCCGGTGGTCATGTCGCCTCCAGGTGCTGCAGGTTATGAGATGAGGACCGTGTCCGGCCCGAGTTGGTAGTCGAAGGCGATGACCTCGCAGCCGCGCGAATACACCCAATCGCCGAATGCGAGGTGGACCGGATGCTGCTGGTACGCCGTCAGCGCGGCCTGGTCGGGATGTTCGGTGAGCAGCAGGAACTGGTAGCCGCGGGCGCGGGCGCCGTCGGAGAGGTCGGTGCCGAAGCGCAGTCGCTCGAAGCCCCCGATGCGGTCCGGCCACTCCTGCACCAGGGCGCGCATCTCCCCGGCCTGGGCATCATCGAGCGGCTCGGGAAACCGGAACAGGACCACATGCTGAAGCGACATCGGCGTACCTGGCCTAGTAGGTCTCGAAGTACTCGTCCATCTCCCATGACGTGACGGCCTCGCCGGGCTCGCCCACCGCCTCGGTGAACCTGCCCAGCTCGGAGCGTTTCATCATCGCGAGGTATCGGGTCAGCGGCTCGCCGAGCTCGCGCCGCAGGAAGTCGCTGGCCTCGAACGCCGTCACCGCCTCATCCATGGTGTGCGGGAGGGCGACGGTGTCGACGGCGTAGGGGTCGGCCTCCACCATCGGAGGGGGTTTGAGGTCGTTGCGGATCCCGTCCAGCCCGGCGGCGAGGCTCGACGCGAGGTAGAGGTAGGGGTTTGCCGCGGGCTCACCGGTCCGCAGCTCGAGGTGGCTGCTCGAGTCGCCGGGCGAACCCTGCACCCGCAGCAAGGTGCCGCGATTCTCCAGCCCCCACGTCACCCGGTCCGGCGCGAACGAGTACGGCCGGAAGCGACGCAGCCCGTTGATGGTCGGCGTACCCAGCAGGGTCATCGCCCGGGCGTGCTCGAGCAGGCCGGCGGCGTAGGCGCGGCCCACCGACGACAGCGGATCGTCGTCGGCCGCGAAGACATTGACGCCGGCTCCGTCGAGCAGCGACTGGTGCAGGTGCCAGCCGCTGGGGAAGAAGTTGGGCAGCGCGGGCCAGCACATGAAGCTCGCGAGCAGCCCGCGGGAATGGCAGATCTCCTTGGCAACCGCCCGCAGCAGCACCATCGCGTCGGCCGAGCCGATGCCGGGGAGCGGCCCGAAGGACAGCTCGATCTGCCCGGGTCCCCATTCGTTCTCGATCGTCCGGAGCGGGAGTCCGACGTCGAGCAGGGCATCGCGCAGGGCCGAGAGCAGGGGCTCGAGCTGCGCCTGTCGGTACTCCCCCAGGAACTGATAGCCCGGCTCGATCGAGGTCACGTCCGGCGCCCGGGCCGGCATCTGCGTGGTGTCGATCGGGCCGGCGCCACGACCGACGATGTAGAACTCGACCTCGAGACCGGTGAGGTAGTCGTAGCCGAGCTCCTTCGCGGCGGACAGGTGGCGGCGCAGCAGGTGCCGGGCGTCGAGCGGGACCGGCGCCCCGCTGGCGAAGTAGGGATCGCACAGGACCCATGCAGTGCGGTCGGCCCACGGCAGAACCCGGAACGTCGCCGGATCGGGGACGACGACCAGGTCGGGGAACCCGGTGAACTCCGGGATGCCGAAGCCGCCACCGGCGGCGAATGCCGGCGTGAAGACGGCGTTGGCGGTGTCGAGGCTGTAGATCGCGCCGGAGAAGTCGACGCCGTTGTGCAATGCGGCCCGGAACGCGTCTGCGGTGAGCCATTTCGTCCGCGGTACGCCGTGCTGGTCGACGACGACCACGCGGATCGTCCGCAGATCGTGCACGTCGATCATCTCGTCGACGGCGGCGGCTGCCTCCCGCTGCTCGTCGGTGTGCAGGCCGTGCCGCTCGACGAAGCCGTGTTGGCCGATGCCGATGTCCGGGCGGGAGCCGACCACGCTCACGCTCCCTTCGACGAGGTGCGGCGGCGCGGTGCCGACGCACGCTGTCGTCGACGTACTCTGTCGAACGCCAGGAATGCCCAGCAGCTGGCCTCACGATCAAGGCCAGAATAGAGAATGCCGCGAATTCTTGTATGCTGTCAAGGGCGTGTCGTATAACAAATGCTCGTAACAATCTCCGGAGGCTCCCCGTGATCGACGTCGAGTCCGGATACCGTCCGGTCTTCTCCACCCGGGCGGCGGGCTCCGCCGGCGGGGAGATCGCCCGGATCATGTCGCTATCCGGTGCCACGGACGTGATCACGCTCTCCGGCGGCTTCCCGGATCCGGTGACCTTCGACGGCGCCGCCCTGACCGAATCCTTCGCCCGCGTGGGCGCCGAGCCCGCCTCGCTGCAGTACGCGCCGACCCAGGGCGTTCCCGGGTTCCGGCAGTGGATCGCCGACCGGCTCGAGCGCCTGCAAGGCACCCGGCCGAGCGATCAGGGCCTGATGGTGACCAGCGGCGGCATCGAGGGCCTCGAGCTGATCTCGAAGGTCCTGCTCGACCCCGGCGACGCGGCGATCGTCGAGGCACCGACCTATCTGGGCGCGATCATGGCGTTCCAGGGCTACGAGTCCACGGTGCTGACGGTGCCGGCCGACGAGGACGGCCTCGACGTCGACGCATTGGCAGCGCTTCTCGACGGCGGCACCGCCAAGCTGCTCTACACCATTCCCGACCACCAGAACCCGGCCGGCATCAGCATGTCGACCGAGCGCCGGCATGCGCTCGTCGCCCTGGCTCGACGGCACGGACTGCTGATCCTCGAGGACGTCGCCTACCGGGAGTTGGGCTTCGACGGCGACGCCCGGCCGAGCCTGTGGTCACTGGCTCCCGACGTCGTCGCCCAGCTCGGCACCTTCTCCAAGACCTTCACCCCGGGATTCCGGATGGGATGGGTCGCCGGGCCGGAGGCGCTGGTGGCCAAGCTGGTCCTGGCCAAGCAGAACAGCGACCAGTGCACCGGTGCGCTGGGTCAGCGCCTGCTCGAGGACTACGGCCGGACCGGGCTGCTCGACCGGCAGATCGAGCGGGCCCAGGCGCTGTACGCCCGGCGCTGCGGGCTGCTGCTCGAGGCGCTGGACAAGCACCTGCCGGACGGCTTCAGCTGGACGATCCCGCACGGCGGCTTCTTCACCTGGGTCGACGCTCCCCGCGGCCTCGACCTGGTCGAGCTCTACGACCGCGCCATCGCCGCCGGCGTGGCCTACGTGCCGGGGGTGCCGTTCTATCCGGACGGCCGCCGCGGGCGGTCGCAGATGCGGCTGTCGTTCTCGCGGGTGGCCGACACCGACATCCCCGAAGGCGTGCGCCGGCTGGGCGCGGTCTTCACCGAGGCACTGGAGGCACGATGAGCGATGCGAGCGCCTACTTCGTCACCGAAGGCGCCGGCGAACCGGCCGGTCCCGGTCGGTTCATCAAGGTCGACGAGGTGGAGACGGTCTCGTTCGCACCGGGCCTGACCTTCCGGCCGGTGCTCGGCGACAACGTGCTCGTCAATCACGTCCACTTCGAGCCGCACGTCGAGGCACCAACCCACGTGCACGTCGAGGAGCAGATCGTCGTCGTACTCGACGGCGAGTTCGAGTTCTGGATCGACGACGAGTCCCGCATCATGCGCCGGGGCGACGTCGCGGTGGTCCCGCCCTGGGTGCCGCACGGCGCCCGGACGCACGAGTCGAGCTGCATGGAGATCGACGTCTTCCAGCCGCCGCGCAGCCAGATCCTCAAGGCGCTCGGCGACGGTGCGGCGAAGGAGGGCTGACCCGGCGTGGACCTCGCGCTGTCCGGCCGACGTGCCGTCGTCACCGGTGGATCGAAGGGGCTTGGTCGCGCCATTGCCCGCGACCTCGTCGCCGAGGGTGTCGATGTCGCCATCTGCGCCCGCAATGCCGACGAACTGACCGAGGCGGCCCAGGAACTGCGCCGCAGCGGTCGGGCGGTGCACGCCCAGGTCGCCGACGTGACAAGGGTCGAGGACATCCGCGACTTCGTCGCCGCGGCCGCGCAGGCGCTCGGCGGCATCGACATCCTGGTCAACAACGCCGGCGCCGCCCGTCCGGGCACGTTCGAGTCGCTGACCGACGACGACCTCAAGTCCGACCTCGACGTGAAGCTGTTCTCCCAGATCCGCTGCACCCGGGAGGCGTTGCCCCACCTCCGCCGCAGCAACGCACCGCGGATCATCAACATCAACGCGGTACAAGCGAAGATGCCCGATCCGGCGTTCTTCGCGACGACGCTCAACCGGGCCGCGTGCCTCAACTTCAGCAAGGTCCTGGCCATCGACCTCGCGAAGGACGACATCCTCGTCAACAGCGTCAACATCGGCTACGTCGCCACCCCGCAGTGGGCCGCCATACACGCCCGGCGTGCGCCGGAGCTGAGTGCGGAGGAGTTCTTCGCCCAGCTCGCGGAGAAGGAGGTTCCGCTCGGCCGGTTCGGACGCGACGACGAGGTGTCCGGCATCGTGACGTTCCTCGCCAGCGGTCGCTCGAGCTACATCACCGGTGCATCCATCGACGTGGCAGGAGGGATGGGCCGCTATGTCTGAACCGGGCGACGTCATCTACTACGACGGCAGATTCTGCGGTCGGTACGACGCGCAGCTCCCGATCACCGCGCACGTCGTCAACTACGGCACCGGCTGCTTCGAGGGCATCCGGGCCTACTGGAACGAGGAGCAGGAGCAGCTGCTCGTCGTCCTGCTGCGCGAGCATCTGCAGCGGCTGCTGCGATCGGCGCGGATCCTGAAGCTGGACTTCGACGCGGAGGTGGATCCGCTCGTCGAGTCGTGCCTCGAGTTGCTCGCCCGCAACGGCTACCGCTCCGACGCCTACCTGCGCCCGATGGTCATGAAGGTGGGCGAGACGATCCAGGTCAAGCTCACCGGGATACCGACCGTCTTCTGCGCCTACACCATTCCCATGGGCGACTACCTCGAGACGGGCCGCGGGCTGTCCCTCACTGTTTCGGCATGGCGCCGGATCGAGGACAACGCGATCCCGGCCCGGGCGAAGGTCAACGGTTCCTACGTCAACGCCGCACTCGCCAGCGACGAGGCGCGGGAGAAGGGCTTCGACGAGGCATTGATGCTCACCTCCGACGGGCACCTGGCCGAGGCGTCCTCGGCGAACGTCTTCCTGGTGCAGGACGGGACCCTCATCACCCCGGAGCCGGGCGACGACATCCTCATCGGCCTGACCCGCGGCGCAATCCTGGAGCTGGCCCGACACGACGGCATACCGGTGCGGGAACGCAAGGTCGATCGCAGCGAGATCTACGCGGCGGACGAGGTTTTCCTGTGCGGGACCGGGGTGCAGATCGGCCCCGTGACCAGCATCGACGGCCGAACGGTCGGTCTCGGGAAGCCCGGCCCCGTCACCACACACGTGCAGGAGCGCTACCTCAGCGCGGTCCGCGGGCGCACCACGGACTTCGCGCACTGGCGAACACCGGTCTATCCCCGGGGGAACGGCTAGCGTGTGCCGGCTGCTCGGCTACGCCGCGGCCGGGCCGACCTCGTTGCGTGACCTCGTCGGCGACGGCGGGCTCGACGCCTTCACTGCGCTGTCCACGCAACACCGCGACGGCTGGGGAATGGCGTGGTGCGAGACCGGCGGGCTGGTCGCGGAGAAGGCACCCGGCGCGGCCAAGGACAGCGACCGCTGGCACGCCCTCGCCGGGCGCCGGCTCTCCAACTGCGGTATCGCGCACCTGCGCTGGGCAACGCCCACCCTGGACGTCACCGACGTCAACACCCATCCCTTCGTCGAGGACGGGATGGCCTTCGCCCACAATGGGCGGATGCTGCCGGTCGCCGACGTCGAGAATCTCCTCTCGGCCGACTCCCGCGCCGGCCTCGCCGGGACCACCGACAGCGAGCGCTACTTCGCCCTGATCCGGTCGCGGCTGACGGAGTCCGGCGGCGACGTACTCACCGCGTTCCGGTCGGCGTCGGATGACCTGCTCCGACACGCGACTTGCTCGAGCCTCAACTCCGTCCTGCTCACCGGGTCGACGCTCTACGCCTTGTCCTGCTTCGACGAGCGACTGCGGCCGATCCCCGCCGAACCGGAGCACTTCGTCCTGCGCTGGCGGCGGAGCGCGGACGCGGTCGTCGTCGCGTCCTCCGGCTGGTCACACGACGACTGGGACGCCGTCCCCAACGGCCACGTGCTCGTCGTCGATCGGGCCAGCCGCGACGTGCAGATCCTGCCGTTCGCCACTCCCCCGGGCGCTCCGGAGCCGGCGGGCACGATTCCCGCCGATCGCCGATGCACGTAGCGGTCCTCGGCGGCGGCGTCATCGGCGTCGCGGCCGCCTACTTCCTCGGTGCGGACGGCCACGACGTCACGGTGATCGACGGCGCCCGGGAGGTCGGCGCCGACGCCAGTGCGGGCAACGCCGGCTTCCTGGCGCCCAACGACGCCTTCTCGTGGGCGTCGCCGGCCGTGCCCGCGGCGGTGGCCCGGTCCCTGCTCGGTGAGCCGACCGGACTGCGGGTCCGGTTCGGTCTCGACCCGGAGCGCATCCTGTGGGGCGCCCGGTTCCTCCGGGAGTGCACTTCAGCCCGGGCCTACCGGGCGAGCGTCGCGCAGATGCGGCTGTCGACGTACAGCCAGGTGATCCAGCAGGAGATCGAGCGGGACGAGGACATCGACTACTCACTCGTCCGGCGCGGCTCCTTCTACCTCTACCGCGACGCGCGGCGGCTTGCCGAAGCGGCCCGGCGCAGTGACCTCTTCCGCGAGCACGGCATCGAGCAACGCCGGATGTCGATGGCCGAGGTCACCGATCTGGACCCCGCGCTCGACGCCGCGCGCAGCCATTTCGCCGGCGCGATCCACGGTGTCAGCGACGCCAGCGGCGACTGCGCGACGTTCACCCGCGCGCTGGCGGGCCGGTGCGTCGACCGATACGGCGCCCGCCTCGTCCTCGACACGCAGATCCGCGGTCTGGTCGGCGATCCGGACCGGATCCGCGCGGCGCACACGACCGCGGGTGACATCGAGGCCGATGCCTTCGTCCTCGCGCTCGGTGTCGGCAGCGCGCGGATCGCCCGCACCCTCGGCGTCCGGCTGCCCATCTACCCGGTGAAGGGCTACTCGGCCACCTTCCCGGTCCGCGACCCCGACCGCGTCCCGACGATGCCGGCCGTCGAGCAGTCGACCCTCATCGCCTGGTCCCGGTTCGGCGACCGGATGCGGATGAGCTCGACCGCCGAGGTCGCCGGCTATGACCGGACGTGGAAGCCGGCGAATTTCACCAGCATCCGCGACCTGGCCCGCGACGTACTCTCCGGAGTGGACCTCGACCACGGCAGCTACCGGGCCTGCCTGCGCCCGATGACCCCGGACGGACCGCCGATCCTCGGCGTCGGTCGGCACCGCAATCTCGTCTACAACACCGGCCACGGCCATCTCGGCTGGACGATGGCCTGCGGATCCGGGCGGGTCGCCGCCGATCTCGTCGCCGGCGGACGACCGGCCGTCGACCTCACCGGAATGCACCTCCGCGGCTGGCGCACCTAGCCGTCGCCGATTCCGCTTGAACGTCCCGTTCAAGCGCTCTGCCGCATCAACGTCACGTTGATGCGGAACAAGACCGCCGGGCCGCGCGTGCCGGGCGACGCGACCCCGCCCGCCATTCCGCTTGAACGTCACGTTCAGGCGGTCTAGCCGCATCAACGTCACGTTGACGCGGAATGGGGGACCCGGAATGCGAGCGCGGGATGCGAGCGCGGAAACGGTCAGTCGGGGAGGTGGGCGGCGACGTCGGCGCCGGCGGCCGCGCCGTAACAGTCGGCGAGACGCTCGACGAAGTTGGCCGGCTTCACGTCGTACTCCTGTGTGCCCACGGTCTCGAGGACCAGCGTGGCGAGCAGGCTGCCCACCTGGGCCGAGCGCTCCAGCGAAAGCCCCCACGACAGCCCGGCGAAGAACCCGGACCGGAAGGCGTCACCGACACCGGTCGGATCCGCCTTCGCGGTTTCCTGGGCCGCCGGCACGCGGGTCGGCTCGATCCCGCGACCCTCGATCTGCACGCCCTTGGAGCCGAGGGTCGTCACGCAGACGCCGACCCGCTCGAGCAGGTCGGCGTGGGAGAGGCCGGTCTTGGACTCGAGCAGGCTCTTCTCGTAACGGTTGGTCAGCAGGTACGCCGCCCCGTCGATCAGTTTGCGTACGTCGTCGCCGGCCATCCGGGCCAACTGCTGGGACGGGTCGGCGGCGAAGGGATAACCGCGATCGCGGCATTCGTCGCTGTGCCGCACCATGGCCTGCGGGTCGTTGGCTCCGATGATCACCAGGTCGAGCCCGCCCAGCCGGTCGGCCACCGGGGTGAGTTCGATGTTGCGGGCCTCCGACATCGCACCGGCGTAGAACGACGCGATCTGGCACATGTCGTCGTCGGTCGTGCAGACGAACCGCGAGGTGTGGGCGATCTCGCTGACATAGATCGACCCGCAGTCGACACCGTGGCGTTCCAACCAGCCGCGGTAGTCGGCGAAGTCGGACCCGACCGCCCCGACCAGCGCCGGACGCAGCCCGAGCTGGCCCATGCCGAAACAGATGTTGGCGGCGACGCCGCCGCGGCGGACAACCAACTCGTCGACCAGGAACGAGAGCGAGATGTGCTCAAGCTGGTCGGGCAGTAGCTGTTCGCCGAACCGCCCCGGAAAGTGCATCAGGTGGTCGGTGGCGATCGACCCGGTGACGGCGATGGTCACGAGGGCTCCTCACTGTGCTGGATCTGGGACCCGCGCAGCCTAGCCTCCGGTCGACCCCGGGCCGACGGTCAGTGGAACGAGTCGCCGCAGGCGCAAGAGCCGGTCGCCGTCGGGTTGTCGATCGTGAAGCCCTGCTTCTCGATGGTGTCGACGAAGTCGATCGTCGCACCGCCGAGGTAGGGGCCGCTCATCCGGTCGACGACCACGCCGACGCCACCGAAGTCATAGACCTGGTCGCCGTCGAGCGAGCGCTCGTCGAAGAAGAGCTGGTAGCGCAGACCCGAGCAGCCACCGGGCTGGACCGCGATCCGCAGTCGCAGATCGTCGCGGCCCTCCTGGTCGAGCAGGCCTTTGACCTTGACGGCCGCCGACGGGGTGAGGGTCACGCTCTGGGGGGTCTCGGTCGTGGTTTCCGAAACGGACACCTGTTATCTCCTGCTCGCATCGGTGCTCGGACGTGCGGTCGCTGGGACAACGCCGCACACCTTCCTGACTGTTCCCATGCTACGTCGCGGCAACCATTCGTGAAGAGGGGCGCGCACGGATGAGCGGGTACGAGGCCTCAGCCGGCGTCAGTTTCACCCCGGTACGGGGCGCCCGCGGTGTCGGATTCGGCCCGGTATCGGAGCGCGACCCGTGCAGCCAGGTCGGCCAGCCGGTCGAACGGAGCCGCCATCGCCGCCTCGACGGATCCGGCGTCGTCGGCAACGGCGTACGCCGCCTCGATGCCGGCCGCCGCCATCTCCCGGCGCCCGACGGCCACCTGGCCGGCGAGGACCAGGCACGGCAGACCGTGCTCGGCAGCCACGGCGGCGACCCCCGTCACGAGCTTGCCGCGCAGCGACTGGAAGTCGAAGGACCCCTCGCCGGTGACCACGAGGCGGCTCTGTGCGACGGCGTCGTCGAGACCGACCAGGCGGCGGACCAGGTCGACCCCGGACTCCCGGCCGGCCCCCAGCGCGAGCAGCGCCGCGCCGAGGCCGCCGGCGGCCCCCCCGCCGGGCAGCACGGCCAGGCCCGGCGGCGCGCCCGGTAGATCGCGCTCGAGTACTCCCGCCCAGCGCTCCAGCGCGGCGTCGAGCAGCACGATGTCGTCCTCGGTCGCACCCTTCTGCGGCCCGAACACCGCCGAGGCCCCCTCGGGTCCCACCAGCGGGTTGTCGACGTCGGTGGCGGCGATCAGCCGGGCGCCCCGCAGCAACGGCACCCCGTCGCAGTGCTCCACCGCGCACAGCGCCGCGCCGCCGTAGGGCAGCACCCGGCCGGCCGCGTCCCGGGGGATCACGCCGAGGGCGGTGAGCATCCCCGCTCCCCCGTCGTTGGTGGCCGAGCCGCCCAGGCCGACCACGACCGTCCGCGCGCCGGCCTCGACCGCCGCGGCGATCATCAGGCCGACGCCGTAGGACGTCGCCGCCTTGGGGTCCCGCTCCTCGGCCGAAAGCAGGTGCAGCCCGCACGCCTGGGCGCACTCGACGTACGCCGTGTCGCCGACCAGCAGCACGCTCGCGACGACGTCACGCCCGAGCGGATCGGGCACGGTGAGCCGCAGTTGACGCCCGCCCAGGGTCGAGGCGAGTACGTCGACCAGACCCGGGCCGCCGTCCGACAGCGGACGCAGGACCAGGTCGGCCCCCGGCAGGGTGCGCCGCCAGCCCGCGGCGATCGCCTCGGCCGCCTCGACCGCCGACAGGGTGCCGCCGAAGGAATCCGGCGCGATCAGCACACGCATGCCGACCATCCTGGCGCAACCCGCGGTTGCCGCGACCGCTACCCTCAGAGGTGGTGAGACTGGTCCGGCGTACCTCCAAGCCCGCCGAACCCGACGACTCGGGTGACGGGCTCCAGAAGGCTGCGACGGGATCGTCGGCCGATGCCGGCAATGCGCGGCAAACAGCCGGCAAGGGCCGCCCGACCCCCAAGCGACGCGAGGCGCAGGGCCGGCGTGCGGGCCCGTTGCCGCCGCCCCCCAAGACCCGCCGCGAGGCCTACCGCCGGATGCGCCAGCGCAACACCGGGCGCCGGGATGAGGTCAAAGCGGGCATGCGCTCCGGCGACGACCGCTACCTCGCCGCCCGTGACCGCGGCCCCGCGCGAGCCCTGGTCCGCGACATCGTCGACGCCCGACGCAATATCGGCAGCATCTTCCTCATCGTGGCCGCGCTGGTGCTCGTCGGCTACATCGTGCCCAACCCGCAGGTCCGCACCTGGACGCTCAGCCTCTGGATGGCGGTCTTCGTCCTCATCATCATCGACTCCTTCGTGCTCGCCGCACGGATCCGCCGCCTGGTGCGGGAGCGCTATCCCGACCAGGCCAAGGCGCGCGGTCTGGTCTGGTACGGCGTGCAGCGCTCCACCATGATCCGGCGCTGGCGGATGCCGCACGCCCGGCTGCGGCCGGGCGACCCCGTCTGAGGACACCGCCGAGCCGGTCGCGGCGCCCTCCACTAGGGTTTTCGACATGGAATTCCGACGACTGGGCCGAAGCGGCCTGAACATCAGTGAGATCGCCTACGGCAACTGGCTCACGCACGGCAGCCAGGTCGAAGAGGATGCCGCGAAGGCGTGCGTCCAGGCTGCTCTGGACGAAGGCATCACCACGTTCGACACCGCCGACGTCTACGCCGGCACCAAGGCCGAGTCGGTGCTGGGCCGCGCGCTGTCCGGTGTCCGCCGGGAGAGCTACGAGCTCTTCACCAAGGTCTTCTGGCCGACCGGGCCCGGGCTGAACGACCGGGGTCTCGGGCGCAAGCACATCATCGAGAGCGCGCACGCGTCGCTGCGTCGCCTGCAGACCGACCACATCGATCTGTACCAGGCGCACCGCTTCGACGAGAGCACTCCGCTCGAGGAGACGATGCAGGCCTTCGCCGACCTCGTGCGCGCCGGTGACGTGCTCTACATCGGCGTCTCGGAGTGGCGGGCCGAGGAGATCGAGGCCGGGCACGCGCTCGCGCAGGACCTGGGCGTGCACCTGATCTCCAACCAGCCGCAGTACTCCATGCTGTGGCGGGTGATCGAATCCGAGGTCATCCCGGTGAGCGAGCGACTCGGCCTGGGCCAGATCGTCTTCTCGCCGATCGCGCAGGGTGTGCTGACCGGCAAGTACCAGCCGGGCAAGGAGCACCCGGCGGGCTCGCGGGCGACCGACTCCAAGGGCGGCGCCAACATGATCGCCCGGTGGATGAACGACGACGTGCTCACCCGGGTGCAGAAGCTCCAGCCGATCGCCGACGAGGCCGGGCTGTCCATGGCCCAGCTCGCGATCGCGTGGACGCTGCAGAACCGCAACGTCTCGGCGGCCATCATCGGCGCGTCGCGCCCCGAGCAGGTCGGCGAAAACGTGAAGGCCGCCGGCGTGAAGCTCGAGCCGGCCCTGCTGAAGCGGATCGACGAAGCGCTCGGCGACGTGGTCGAGCGCGACCCGGCCAAGACGATGCGGGGCTGACCGCTCCACATGACAGGCGGCGTACGGCGGGCCGGTCGCGACGACGGGCCCGCCATCGCCGCCGTCCAGATCGCGTCCTGGCGGGCGACCTATCCGCAGGTCGCTCCGCACGTGCTCGCCACGTTGCGCGAGGATCGGTGCGTGGCGTCGTGGACGTCACACGTGCAGGCGCCGGTTCGCCGGGACCTCATGGTGCTGGTGCACAGCTGCGAAGACGGCCCGATCGACGGGTACGCCGCCGTCCACTCCCTGGACGCCGATCCGGGGGTCGGTTACGTCGCCTCTCTCTACGTGCATCCGGACTCGACCGGTCGTGGCGTCGGTCGCGACCTGCTCGCGTCGGCCCTCACCGAACTGCGTGGCCGGGGACATCTGCGGGTGGTGCTCGACGCGTTGCGGGACGTGTCGGGTGCGCGCGGCTTCTATGAACATCTCGGCTGGCGGGTGCTCGCCGAGCCGGCGCCGCCGTGGCACGAGCTGCCGCAGGTCCGTTACGAGGCGCCCGCCCCGACGAGTTTCGTCGGCTGACCCGAAATCAGGGGTTGAGGCCCATCGGGCCGTACTCGACCCGGTCGTCCTCGAGCAACGTCACCTGGTGCACACCGGATTCGAGCAGGTCCCGCCATGCCTCACCGAGCCAGGACTCGGCATCGGACTTGTTGGTGAACCGCTCCGGTGTCGGCCGGTCGAGCGCCGTTCCGGCGCTGTCCTCGTACCGCCAGGTCCAGATCATCGGCCCTCCTCAGGGTCTGTCCATCGCCACCGTAGGGCAGTTCCTGGTGCGGGCCACCGGCCGAGGGGCCCCTGTGGCGCCCGACTTGTCTAGGCTCGCAACCGACAGAGGGGGTAGGCATGAGCCGCGACCGCGCCGGCCAAGCACCACTCGGGGCGACACTCTTCCTCGGCGCCGACGACCAGCGCCGGCTCGGTCAGCTGCCGGGCCTGGTCTTCCCGCCGACAGGAGTCCGGGTCCAGATCGCCGGACACGGAACGGGAACCGTCACCGGTACGTCGTTGGTCGTCGACGGCACCGAGAGCAGCGTCCTGGTCTGGGTGGATCTCGACCCCGGGGCGACGGAGTGACCAGCACCATCGGGCTCGTGCTGCACCCGCGCCGCAATTGCGCGGAGGCGATGCAGACCATCACGAGCTGGGCCCGGGAGCGGCAGATCGAGGTCCTCGGCCTGCCCGACGAGGTGGGGCGGGCTGGGCGGAGCGTGACAGCAGTCGGTCCCGACGAACTGTCCCGACGTGCCGACGTCATCGTCGGTCTCGGTGGCGACGGCACCATCCTGCGCGCGCTGCGACTCACGCTCGAGGACCGCACGCCGGTGCTCGGCGTCAACCTCGGCCGGCTCGGCTTCCTCGCCGAGATCGACATTCCCGAGCTGGGCGGCGCCCTGACTTCGATCGTCGAGGGCCGCTTCACGATCGAGACCCGCTCCGGGCTGCGGGCGATCGCGGGCGAGCGCAGCGCGGTCGCCTTCAACGACGTCGCCGTCGTCCGGATACCCAGCGACGGGATGTCGGCGGTCGGCCTCCGGGTCGAGGGGCACACCTTCGTCCGCTACTCCGCCGATGCGGTCGTGGTCTCCACGCCGACGGGGTCGACGGCGTACAGCTTCTCCGCCGGCGGACCCATCGTCTCGCCGAGCGCCGAGGGCCTGCTCGTGATTCCGGTCGCGCCGCACTCGGCGTTCAACCGCGCGCTGTTCCTGTCCACCGGCGAGAAGCTCTGCCTGGAGATCCTGCCGACCAGCGGCGAACTCGCGGTCGAAGCCGACGGCCGACCGGTCGGCCGCGCCCATCCCGGCGACCTCATCGACATCGACGTCCTGCCGGGCGCCGCTCAACTGGTGCGGCTCGGCGGCACGACCTTCTACCAGCGGGCCCAGCGCAAGCTGCGCCTCACCGGTTCGGCGGAGGTCGAGACCGACTAGTTCCGGGCCTGCCGGGCACCGGTCGTGGCGGGTTTGTCGGCGCCGGGCGAGCCGGGAAGGCACACTGGTAACGACAGTCCGATCGGCAGGGGGAACCGTGACAGAAAGTGCCGTGAGCCTGGCCCCAGGGCGGACCGGGTCGTGGTCCCTCGCCGACCTCCCCGCGCTGCCCGAGGGCCGCCAACGCTACGAGATCATCGACGGTTGCCTGCTCGTCACACCACCACCCCCCGCCCGCCATCAGAGCATCGTGCTGCGCCTGATCCGGCTGCTGCACAAGGCGGCGCAGGACGGGATGGTGCCACTCGACGGTGTCTCGGTGGCTTTGCGCGGCGGTCCCACCCCGCGGGTGCTCGTCCCCGACCTGGTCGTCGCCCGCCCCGAGGCCGTCCGCAGCGGGCGCACCGTCTTCGAACCTGCCGACCTGCTGCTCGCGGTCGAGATCGTCGCGCCGTCCTCGGAGTCGATCGACCGCCTGACCAAACCGAGTCTCTACGCCGACGCCGGCATCGACGCGTTCTGGCGGGTGGAGCCGGACGACCCGCACGGCCCGATCATCGTGTCCCACCTGCTGGCCGCCGGCGCCTACCGCGTCGAGGCGACCGTGCGCGGCGAACAGCGCCGGGTGATCAACAAGCCGTTCACCATGCGGCTGTGCCCGGCCGAGCTCGTCAGCTGACCTGACGGCCGGCGTACCGACACTGACAGTGCCGCGGGCGATGGGTCATACTCACTGCGCAACGCGGCGTGACAGGGGAAGCCGGTCGAAGTCCGGCACTGACCCGCAACCGTAGGCCCGAGGCCGCCCGCCCCGGGCGAGTCGGAACGCCTGTCCCGCCGTGCGGCTCCATCACAACCGTCGAGGTCTGCGGGGCGGAGCCCGGGGCGGCCGTCCCGGCGCGCTCGCGTGGGTCCGGACATCGGAAGGCACCATGCGACGCAGTTTCCTCGTGCTCGCTGCCGGAATCGTCGTCGCGGCGTTCGCCGCGATGCCTCCGGCCGCCGCCACTCCCCCGCCCGCGAAGTCCTCCTGCGTCGGGCTGGTGGTCGACACCGGGCACGCCGTGCGGTCGACCTGCGTGCCTTTCAAGGCCGGGATGACCGGCCAGCAGTTGTTGCAGAAGGCCGGCCACAGCCTGGCCTTCGGGGACGGCTTCGTCTGCCAGATCGACGGGTTTCCGGCCCGGTGCCACTCGGACAAGACGCACTACTGGTCCTACTACCTGCGCGCTCCCCATGCCGCGGCGAACAAGTGGACCTACAGCGCCAAGGGCGCGAACGTCGAGAAGGTCCGCGCCGGGGAGACCGAGGGCTGGGCCTACGTGGACGGCAAGGACCGGACGCCGAAGGCGCCCGCCTACGCCACGCTCGTCGAGGCCGCCCGCAGCACGCCGGCGTCCGCCAAGTCCAACGACGCCTCCGCCGACGGGTCGAGCGGGGTGCCGTGGGCGCTCATCATCGGCATCGTGGTGCTGGTCGCGGTCATCGCGGCGGGTCTGTGGCAGGTGCGGGTACGCCGGAACCGAGCCTGACATGACCGGCCCGGCGTTCCGGTTGCACCCGGCGCTCCCCCGGCACCTGCACGCCGGAGCGTGGTGGGTGTGGGCGCTGGGTCTGGCGACCGCGGCCAGCCGGACCACCGATCCGCTGCTGCTGGCGATGCTCGCGGCGGTCGCCGGCTACGTGGTCGCCGCACGACGCAGCGAGGCCCCGTGGGCCCGCGCCTACTCGACGTTCCTGGTCCTCGGCGCGGTGGTGATCGCGCTGCGGCTGGTCTTCGAGGTGCTCCTCGGACCGGAGATCGACGGGCACGTGCTGTTCACCCTGCCGCAGGCGCACCTGCCGTCCTGGGCAGCAGGGGTGCGGCTCGGCGGTCCGGTCACCCTCGAGGCGATGCTCGCGGCGCTGTACGACGGGCTGCAACTGGCGGTCCTGATCGCCTGTGTCGGCGCGGCCAACTCGCTGGCCAACCCGGCCCGGTTGCTCAAGTCGCTGCCCGGTGCGCTGTACGAGATGGGGGTCGCGGTCGTCGTCGCGCTGTCCTTCGCGCCCAACGCGGTGACCTCCCTGCGCCGGGTCCGGGTGGCGCGCAGGTTGCGCGGCAGACCGGACCGCGGCCTGGCCGGCGTCTCCGGTCTGGTGATCCCCGTCCTGGAGGACGCGGTCGGCCGGTCGATCGAGATGGCCGCGTCGATGGACTCCCGTGGCTACGGCCGGCGGGCGGGGGTCGACCCGGTGACCCGGCGGGTGACCGCGGTGCTCGTCGTGACCGGGCTGTTCGGGATCTGCGTCGGGGTCTACGGGCTGCTCGACTCCTCGACGCCGTCGTGGCTGGGGGCGCCGGCGCTCGGCATCGGCGCGGTGCTCGCCGGCTGCGGCCTGGTCGCCGGCGGCCGTCGTACGACCCGATCCCGCTACCGGCCGGATCCGTGGCGGGCGTCGGAGTGGTTGGTCGCCGGCGCCGGTGTGCTCACCGCCGTCGCCTTCGTCGCGGCCGGCAGCGATCCCGCGCTGCACCCGGCCACCAGCCCGATCGCGGTACCCGGTCTGCCGCTGTTGCCGTTGCTCGGCGTGGTCCTCGCGGCGACGCCGGCCTGGCTGGCGCCGGTGCCGCCGACCCCGATGCGGGCGGCCGGCCGTGTCGCGGACCGGCCCCGGACGGCGGCGCCGGTCCGATGATCGAATTCGACCGGGTCACGGTGACCTACGACGGCGCGGCGGCGCCCACGCTGCGCGACGTGTCGCTGCGGATCCCCGAAGGCGAACTGGCCCTGGTGGTGGGGGTGACGGGCAGCGGGAAGTCCACCCTGCTGCGGGCCGTCAACGGGCTGGTGCCGCACTTCACCGGCGGCCGGCTGGCCGGTCGGGTGGCTGTCGCCGGGCGGGACACCCGCACCCATCCCCCGCGCGAGCTCGCCGACGTGGTCGGCATCGTCGGTCAGGACCCGGAGGCCGGGTTCGTCACCGACGTGGTCGAGGACGAGTTGGCCTACACGATGGAGTCCCTCGGGCTGCCCGGCGACGTGATGCGGCGCCGGGTGGAGGACACCCTCGACCTGCTCGGGCTCGCCGTCCTGCGCGACCGTCCGCTGGCGACCCTCTCGGCCGGGCAGCGGCAGCGGGTCGCGATCGGCGCCGTCCTCACCGCCCACCCGCGGGTGCTGGTGCTCGACGAGCCGACCAGCGCGCTCGACCCGCCGGCCGCGGAGGAGGTGCTGGCCGCGCTGCAACGGCTGGTGCACGACCTCGGCCTCACGGTGCTGCTGGCCGAGCACCGCCTGGAACGGGTGGCGCAGTACGCCGACCGGGTCGTCTACCTGCCCGGCGCCGGCCGTCCCGTCGAGGTCGGCACGCCGCACCGGATCTTCGCCACCGCCGCCGTGGCACCGCCGGTCGCGCAGCTGGGCCGGCTGGCCGGCTGGACGCCGTTGCCGCTGTCGGTCCGCGAGGCGCGGCGTCGCGCCGAGCCGTTGCGGGAGAAGCTCGCGTTCCGGTCGGTCGTGCGGTCGGTGGTGCCGGCCGGGGAGCCGCTCGCCACCACCCGGGCACTCGTCGCGCGGTTCGGCGACCTGATCGCGTTGCGGGAGGTCGACGTCGCCGTTCACCGCGGCGAGGTCGTCGCGCTGATGGGCCGCAACGGTGCCGGCAAGTCGACCCTGCTGTCCTGCCTGGTCGGCCTGCTCGCTCCGGCGTCCGGGTCGGTCACCGTCGCAGGCCGCGCGCCGCACGGCCGCCGGCCCCGCGACCTGGTGCGCGACATCGGCATGGTGCCCGCCCAGCCCACCGACC
This sequence comes from Mycobacteriales bacterium, assembly GCA_036497565.1. NCBI lineage: Bacteria > Bacillati > Actinomycetota > Actinomycetes > Mycobacteriales > Mycobacteriales bacterium. The sequence goes on along the minus strand of DASXJE010000037.1, from coordinate 6,857 downwards.
TGCTCTACGCCGACACCGTCCGGGCCGAATGCGCGCAGGCCGACCGCGACGCCGGCGCCGCGCCCGGAACGGCGCGCGCGGTGCTCGACCGGATCGCCCCCGACGTCACCGACGACGCGCACCCGCACGACCTGTCCGAGGGCCAGCGGCTGTCCCTCGCCCTGGCCGTGGTCCTGGCCGGCCGGCCGCCGCTGCTGCTCCTAGACGAGCCGACCCGCGGGCTGGACTACGGCGCCAAGCGCCGCCTGGTCGAGGTGCTCACCGAGCTCGCCGCCGAGGGGCACGCCGTGATCCTGGCCACCCACGACGTCGAGCTCGCCGCCGACCTCGCGCACCGCACGGTCGTGCTCGCCGACGGCGAGGTGATCTCCGACGGGCCGACCCGCGACGTGGTCGTGCACTCACCGGTCTTCGCGCCGCAGGTGGCGAAGGTCATGGCCCCGCAGGAATGGCTCACCGTGGCCGAAGTCGCGACGGCGCTGGCCGGATGAGCGTGCTCCGCGCCGGCCGACCGGCGGCCGGGACCACGGCGATCCGGACGACGGCGATCCGGCTCCATCCCCGGTCGGCGCTCATGCTCGGGCTCACCAGCCTCATCGGTCTGGTCGGCTTCTGCTGGCCGCTGGTCATCCGCCCCGGCGCCGGACTTGAACACGGCCTGGACGCACCATGGCTGTTCGCCGCCCTGCTCCCGTTGCTGCTCGGGGTCGTGCTCGCCGAACTGGCCGAAGGCGGGATGGACGCGAAGGCGGTCGCGCTGCTCGGCGTACTTGCCGCGGTCTGCACCGCACTGCGGCCACTGTCCACCGGCGTCGCCGGCTTCACGCTGCTCTTCGGCCTGCTCATTCCGGCCGGGCGGGTGCTCGGCCCCGGCTTCGGCTTCGTGCTCGGCGCGGTGAGCATGTTCAGCTCGGCCCTGCTCACCGGCGGGATCGGGCCGTGGCTGCCGTTCCAGATGCTCGGCGCGGCCTGGATCGGCCTGTTCGCGGGACTGCTGCCCCGCCGGCCCCGAGGAATCGCCGAGCTCGGGATGCTCGCGGCGTACGGCGCGGTCGCGGGGCTGCTCTACGGGCTGCTGCTGAACATGTGGTTCTGGCCGTTCACCTTCGGCCCGGATGCGACGCCCGGTACCGATCCGTCGCTCGCCTTCGTGCCGGGCGGGGCGATCCTGTCCAACCTGCACCGCTTCATCGCCTTCGACCTGGCCACGTCGTTGGGTTTCGACATCCCCCGCGCCGTCGGCAACGTGCTGCTGGTGCTCGTCGCCGGCCGCCCGGTGCTGCTCGTGCTGCGGCGCGCCGCACGGCGCGCGGCGTTCGACGCCCCGGTCGAGTTCGCACCCTCGACGAGCACCGAACCAGTGTCTGACAGGGTGAACCGGTGAAGATCCAGCTGCTCGGCACCGGGAGCTCCGAAGGGTGGCCGAACCCGTTCTGCCGGTGCGCATCGTGCGAGGCGGTCCGTGGCACACCCGACGTCCGCGGCCAGAACAGTGCGCTGGTCGACGACGTCCTCCTTCTCGACTTCGGTGCGGACGCGCCCCGTGCGGCCATGCGCTTCGGCGTCGCGCTGGACGGCGTACGTCACATCCTGCTCACCCACGCCCACGACGACCACACCGCGCCGGCGGGTCTGACGTGGCGGACCTGGGCCGGCCGGCGCGAACCGCTGGACCTCGTCGGGCCACCGACCGCGCTGGCCCGATGTGCCGACTCGATCGGCCCGGACGACCCGGTGCGGCTCGTTCCCGCGCTGCCCGGCGAGACCCTTCAGGTGGGCGGGTACACGGTGCGGCCGGTGAAGGCCGAGCACGCCGCGGACGCCGTGCTCTATGACCTGACCGCGCCGGACGGCACTCGGCTGCTCTACGCCACCGACACCGGGCCGCTCCCGCAGTCCACAGTGGACGCACTCGCCGGACGCGCCTTCGACGACGTGCTGCTGGAGCTGACCTTCGGCACCGAGCTCGGCAACACCGACGGGCACCTGGACTTCGCGACCTTCCCGGCGGCCCTCGCCGAACTTCGCCGGCGGGACGCGATCGTCGACGGCACCCGGGTGGTCGCGATCCACCTGTCGCACAGAAACCCGCCGCCGGCCGAGCTGTCCAGCCGGCTGGCCCGGTGGGGCGTCACGCTGCATCGCGACGGTGACGTCCTCGCCGCGCGCCCGGCCGGGTCGTCGCGGCGCCGCGGTCCACACCGGACACTCGTCGTCGGCGGCGCCCGCTCGGGCAAGTCGTCGTGGGCACAGTCGGCGCTCGCCGCCGAGCCGGCGGTCACCTTCGTCGCCACCGCGCAGGCCGACCGGGGCGACCCGGAGTGGACCGCGCGGATCGCCGCCCACCGCGGCGGCCGCCCGGCCGCATGGGAGACGGTCGAGACCGTCGACCTCGAGCCGCTGCTCGACGGCGACGGCGTGCTGCTCGTCGACGACCTCGGCAACTGGCTCAGCCGCGCACTCGACGCAGCCGACGCGTGGAACGACCCAGGCGGGCTCGACGTGGTCCGCAAACGCGGCGACGCACTGGCGCGGGCCTGGGCCGGGACCGGCGCCCGGGTGGTGCTGGTGACCAACGAGGTCGGGCAGGGCGTCGTCCCGGCCACCCCGGCCGGCCGGCTCTTCCGCGACGAGCTGGGCCGGCTCAACACCGCGCTCGCGGCAGCCGGCGACGAGGTAGTGACCATGACCGCAGGCCTGCCCCGCTGGCTGCGCGGAGTACCCGATAGGGAGATGTCCCGGTGACCACCGACGAACTCGACCTCGACGAACTCCGGGCCCGCATCGGCGAACCCGACCCGGACATGGCGCAGGCCGCCCGGGACCGGCAGGCGCAGCTGACCAAGCCGGCCGGCGCGCTCGGCCGGCTGGAAGAAGTGTCGGCGTGGGTCGCGGCGGCCCAGGGCCAGTGCCCGCCGCACGACTTCGCGCGCGCCCGGGTCGTCGTGTTCGCCGGCGACCACGGCGTGGCGGCCGCCGGAGTGTCGGCCTACCCGCCCGAGGTGACCGGCCAGATGGTGCACAACTTCCTGACCGGCGGTGCAGCGGTCAACGCGCTCGCCCGACTGGCCGGCGCGTCCGTCCGCGTGGTCGACATGTCGGTGAACGGCAAAACCGCGCCGGAGGTGTCCGAGCACAAGATCCGCGAGGGCAGCGGCCGCATCGACCGGGAGAACGCGCTCACCCACGACGAGACGATGGCCGCGTTCACGGCCGGCGTCGCGATCGCCGACGAGGAGGTCGACGCCGGCGCCGACCTGCTCATCCCAGGTGACATGGGGATCGGGAACACCACCACGGCCGCCGTACTCGTCGGCGTCGTGCTCGCGCTCGAGCCGACCGCGGTGACCGGCCGCGGCACCGGGCTCGACGACGTGGGCTGGATGCGCAAGGTGACGGTGGTCCGCGATGCGATGCGCCGCGCCCGCCCGCGCCGCTACGACCCGGTCGATCTGCTCAGCGCCTCGGGCGGCGCGGACATCGCGGCCATGACCGGTTTCCTCGTCGAGGCCGCGGCACGCCGTACGCCGGTGCTGCTGGACGGTGTCGTGTCGGGCGCGGCCGCCGTGCTGGCGCGCGAGATGTGTTACGACTCGGCGTCCTGGTGGCTGGCCGGCCACCGGTCCACCGAACCGGCCCACCAGGCCGTCCTCGACGCGCTCGACCTCGAGCCACTGGTCGACCTCGGGCTGCGCCTCGGCGAAGGGTCCGGTGCGCTCGTCGCGCTGCCCGTCCTGCGGGCGGCGGTCGTGACCCTTGCCGAGATGGCGACCTTCGACGACGCCGCGGTGAGCGGCCGGGTGGATCCGGCGTGAGCCGGCGGGACTGAATGCCCGGACCGGCCGGCGCCGGCCTGCGGCTGGCCGTCACGACCCTGACCGTGCTGCCGTTGCGGCCCGGGCGGGTCGATCGCGCGGCGGGCCGGTCGGCGATGGCCGTCGTGCCGCTGGTCGGGGTGGGCCTCGGCGCGCTGGCGGCGGCGCTGGCCGTCGGTCTGACCCACCTTGGGGCGCCGCCGCTCCTCACCGCCGCCGTCGTCCTCGGCGGGCTTGCGGGAGCCAGCCGCGGGCTGCATCTGGACGGGTTGGCCGACACCGCGGACGGTCTGGGCTCTCACGGCGAGCCGGCGCGCGCCCTGGCGGTGATGCGTTCGCCGGAGATCGGCGCACTGGGCGCCGTGACCCTGCTGCTGTGCCTGCTCGTGCAGGCCGCGGCCCTGGCCGCGTTGGTCGCCGACCACCGCTGGCTCGGCGTCGCCGCGGGGGTCGCGGTCGGCCGGCTCGCGATCAGCTGGGCGTGCCGGCGCGGCGTACCGCCGGCCCGGCCGGACGGGCTCGGCGCGCTCGTCGCGGACTCACTGCCGGTCACGGTGCCGGCCGCCTGGACGGTGGTCCTGGCCGCGGCATCCGTCCCGGTCGTGGACGGCCGGCCGTGGCAGGGCCCGGTCGCCGTACTGATCGCGGTCGGGGTCGGCGTCGGCCTGGTATGGCACGTCACCCGGCGGATCGGTGGCGTGACCGGCGACGTACTCGGCGCCACGTGCGAGATCACCGCCGCGGTCACCTGGGCGGTGCTGGCCCTCACCGCCTGACCTCCACCTCACCTCTCATGATCGTGATCGGATAAAGCCGCGAAACGCCGTACGGATCCGATCACGATCATGGGAAAGCGGCGGCGGTCCGGGGTCAGGTGGCGGCGGTGAGGCGCTCGCAGGTCCGCCACAGGTATTGACGGTCGGCCGGGATCTCCGGAAAGCCTGGCGTGTAACGGGTCGGGCGGCGGCGGCGGTCCTGCCAGAAGCCGCCGCTCTGGGCAGCCGGCACGTCCGCGGCGCACAGCCACACGATCGTGTCGGCGCCCTCCGCGGGGGTGCGGAGCAGCGGCTTGGTGAGCCGGTAGAAGCGCGGCAGTGACGCGGCGATGCCGGGGGTGTCGACCCAGCCCGGATGCATGCTGTGTACGGCGACCCCGTCGCCGCGCAGTGCCCGGGCCCACTCCTCGGCGAGCACGACCTGCATCCGTTTGGTCCGCGCGTACGCCGTCGCGCCCTTGTACTCGCCGCGCTCGTATTCGAGGTCGTCGGCCGGCAGCCGTTGGGTGTACATGCCGCCGGAGGACACCCAGACCACCCGGCTCGGTGCGCCGGCACGCAACTGGTCGGCGAGCAACGCGGTGAGCAGGAACGGCCCGAGCACGTTGGTCGCGAAGGTCAGCTCGTGGCCTTCGTCGGTGACCTGACGGTCGGCGGAGAGGACCCCGGCGTTGTGCACCAGGCCGTGCACCGCCAGACCGCGGGCCCGGAAACCGTCGGCGAACCCGCGGACCGCCGCGAGCGAACTGACGTCGCACTGCTCGACCTGCAGGTCCGCGCCCGGTACGTCGTCGAGGACCTCGTCGCGGGCGGCCGCTCCACGCTCCGGGTTGCGGACGAGCATGTGCACCGTGGCGCCGAGGCGGGCGAGACCCGCGACGGTGGCCTTGCCCAGTCCGGAGTTGGCCCCGGTCACCAGTACATGCTTGCCCTGGAGCGCGTCCGGAGCCGGATCGTCGGACCAGGTACGCCGACGGACGGCGTACCCGGCCCGTGAGTAGCCGGGCACGACAAGCCGGTCCATCGCGTCGTCCAGGAACGGCACCAGGCGCACGCGGGTCACTACGCCCTCCCTCGGTTCTCGACAAAGATATGGCGAGGATGTCGAGACCGGCCTGGCGGCTCCGTCCCAGGGCCAGATGCGGCCACCGTGGCCGCACCACACCGAGGAGATCCATCATGGCGAAGTACCTGCTTCTCAAGCACTACCGCGGCGCCCCAAAGGGCGTCAACGATGTCCCGATGGACCAATGGACCCCCGAGGAGGTGCAGGACCACGTGCAGTACATGAACGACTTCGCCGCCCGGCTCGAGACCACCGGTGAGTACGTCGACGGCCAGGCTCTCTCGCCCAAGGGCACGTTCGTCCGCTACGACGGGGAGGGCCGCCCGCCGGTCACCGACGGTCCCTTCGCGGAGACCAAGGACCTGATCGCCGGCTGGATGGTGATCGACGTGGACACCTACGAGCGCGCGCTGACGCTCGCCGGCGAGTTGTCGGCGGCCCCCGGAGCCGGCGGCAAGCCGATCCACGAGTGGCTCGAGCTGCGCCCGTTCCTGGGCGAAGAAGCGCCGACGGTCATCGAATGATCGGCCCGGCCGGGCAGGTCAGGTGACCGATCAGGTGATGGACGAACTGCTGCTGCGGGAGCTGACTCCCGCGGTGATCGGCGTCCTCGTCCGTCGCGGAGTCGACTTCGCGGCGGCCGAGGACGCCGTGCAGGAGGCACTCGTCCAGGCCGCGCTGACGTGGCCGGACCGGCAGCCCGCCGACCCGAAGGGCTGGCTGGTCACGGTTGCCTGGCGCAAGTTCCTCGACGCCCAGCGCTCAGAGGTCTCACGTCGCGACCGGGAGCAACGCGTCGAGGCCGAGCCGTCGCCCGGACCGACCGAGACCGCGGACGACACGTTGCATCTCTTCTTCCTGTGCGCGCATCCTTCGCTGACCCCGGCGTCCGCGGTGGCCCTCACGCTGCGCGCCGTCGGTGGCTTGACCACCCGGCAGATCGCCCAGGCATATCTCGTGCCGGAGGCGACGATGGCGCAGCGGATCAGCCGGGCCAAACGCACGGTCGGTGACGTGCGGTTCGAGGAGCCGGGCGACCTGGCGACGGTGCTACGCGTGCTCTACCTGGTCTTCAACGAGGGCTACACCGGCGACGTCGACCTGGCGGCCGAGGCGATCCGGCTCACCCGGCAGTTGGCGTCGATGACCGATGACGAGGAGACCGCGGGGCTGCTGGCGTTGATGCTGCTGCACCACGCT
>DASXJE010000036.1 GCA_036497565.1 Mycobacteriales bacterium | reverse complement strand
ACCACTCCGCGAGATCGCTGATCTGCATCGCACACGCATCGGCGATGTTGATCTTGTTGATCTTCGACGACCGGGCTTCCTTGCTGAGCCGGGTGCCGTCGCAGTCGGGGCAGGTGGTGAAGGTGACCGCCCGTTCCACGAAGGCGCGGATGTGCGGCTGCAGTGAGTCGACGTCCTTGGACAGCATCGACTTCTGGATCTTCGGGATCAGCCCCTCGTAGGTGAGGTTGATGCCGTCGACCTTGATCTTGGTCGGTTCCTTGTGCAGCAGGTCACCCAGCTGTCGCTTCGTGAACTTCTTGATCGGCTTGTCCGGGTCGAAGAATCCGCAGCCACCGAAGATCCGGCCGTACCAGCCCTCCATGCTGTAGCCGGGGATCTTGAGGGCGCCGTCGTTGAGCGAAAGGCTGTCGTCGTAGAGCTGGGTGAGGTCGATGTCGTTGACCGCGCCCCGGCCCTCGCAGCGCGGACACATGCCGCCGAGAATGCGGAAGCTGCGCCGCTCTTTCGTCGTACGGCCGCCGCGCTCCATCGTGACCGCGCCGGCGCCGCTGATCGAGGCGACGTTGAAGGAGAACGCCTGGGGTGAGCCGATGTGCGGCTTGCCGAGCCGGCTGAACAGGATGCGCAGCATCGCGTTGGCGTCGGTTGCGGTCCCGACCGTGGAACGCGGGTCGCTGCCCATCCGCTCCTGGTCGACGATGATCGCGGTGGTCAGCCCGTCCATGACGTCGACCTCGGGCCGGGCCAGCGTCGGCATGAAGCCCTGCAGGAAGGCGCTATAGGTCTCGTTGATCATCCGCTGGGACTCCGCGGCGATCGTGGCGAACACCAGCGAGCTCTTGCCCGAGCCGGAGACGCCGGTGAACACCGTGAGCCGGCGCTTCGGGATCTCGACGCTGACGTCCTTGAGGTTGTTCACCCGCGCGCCCTGCACGCGGACCAGATCGTGGCTGTCGGCAAGGTGCGGCGCAGTCGACCGTGGGTCGGCCCGCTTGGTCCTCGTGGCCTTGCTCATCGTGTCTCCATCTGTCGGGCTGGGCCGAGCCTTGCACAGCCCCGCTCGGCGTCGGGACGACGCCGAGCGGGGAATTGGGAGCCGGCCTCACGGGTCTTGAAGCAGCCCCAGCACGTTGCCGTCGAGGTCGGTGACCGTGGCCACCAGGCGGCCGCCACCGACGTCGTGCGGGGCCTCCTTCAGCGTGGCACCCGCGGCGGTCACCTCGGCCAGCTTCGCCTCGATGTCCGCCACCTGCCAGAAGGTCACCGGTGAGCTCATGGCCTGCGGACCACCGCCCGGCACCAGCCCGATGTGCTGGCCCGCGGCCTCGAAGCCGAGGTAGTAGGACTCATCGCCCTGCGGTGCAACGCCGAGCAGGGCGGTGTAGACATCCTTGGCTTTGGCAAGGTCGGAAACGGGATGCAGCACAACCTTGATTCCCTGGGTGGACGAGCCGGTCATGGTCTCACTCCTGCAGTCGTAGGGTCTGGTGCGATGTCCATGACGGTCACGCTAGCTGCGGGTCCGCGGCCCGTGCTTCTCGATTCCTGATCGGTTTGACCGTCCGATTTCCCCCCGCACGACGGCATTTCCGGCTAGTGCAGCAGGCGCCGGGCCGCTTTTTCGATCGTCGCGTCGTCGACGAGGACGTGTTGCGCGGCGTCGCCGAGGGGTACGAAGCTGTCCCGGCTGGCGACCCGTGCCATCCGCCCGTCGAATTCGGCATCGACGAGCGCGGCGAGCACGCCTTCAGCCACGCCGCCGGACTGCCGCGTTTCGTCGACGACGAGCATCCGCCCGGTGGTTCGCGCTTCGCGCAGGATGTCGTCGACGGGAAGCGGGGCCAGCCATCTCAGATCGAGCACCCGCACCCCGATCCCCGATTCGGTGAGCCGTCGGGCGACCCGCAGCGAGAGGTAGAGCCCGTTACCGAAGGTGGCGATGGTGAGGTCGGCACCCTCGCCGTAGACCCGGCCGCGGCCGATCGGGACGTGCGCCGCGCCCCACCGGTCGGGCGGTGGGTACGGCGCGAGCCAGCCGCGATCGCCTTCCTCGTACAGATCGCGGAGGTGATACAAGGCGATCGGTTCGAGGAACGCGCACACCGCACCGTCGGTCTCCGCGGCGGCGAGGCAGGTGCGCAGCATCGCCGCCGCGTCGTCGGGACGGGCCGGCGCGGCGATGACGAGGCCGGGGATGTCGCGCAGCGCGCCGACCGCGTTGTCGTTGTGGAAGTGCCCGCCGAAACCCTTCTGGTAGGCGAGGCCGGGCACCCGCACGACCATCGGGTTGCGGTACTGACCGCTGGAGAAGTACTGCAGGCTGGCCGCCTCGCCGCGGATCTGGTCTTCGGCGTTGTGCAGGTAGGCGAGGTACTGGATCTCCGGGACGGGAAGCAGGCCGGACAGCCCCGCGCCCAGCGCGAGACCGAGGATCGACTGCTCGTCGAGGAGCGTATCGAAGACCCGCCCGACGCCGAAGGCGCCGGACAACCGCCGGGTGAGCCCGTAGACGCCGCCCTTGCGCCCGACGTCCTCGCCGAAGACGAGCATGCCCGGCCGCGCCGCGAGGCCGTCGGCCAGCCCGCGATTGATCGCGTCGGCGAGGGTGAGCGGGCCCTGGGACTCGGGCAGTTTTCCGTCGAAGACCCGCTCGCGCACGGCCCGGTCGGCGACCCGGACCGCCGCCGCGGCGACCGCGTCGGGGTGCCGCGGCGCGAGTGGCGCCATCACCTGTTCGGCACTGCGCAACCGTGGCCGGGTGACGGCATCCTCGGCGAGCGTGGCGATTGCGGCTCGAGTGTCTTCGTAACGATCGACGACGGCGTCCGGCGTCAGCACACCGGCGTCGACGAGCAGTCGTGCGGTGACGAGCAGCGGATCGCGGGCGAGGTCGGCGGCGAGCTCGGCCGGCGTACGGTAGCCGACCTCGGCGTCGCTGCCGGCATGCGCCAGGAAGCGCACCATCCGCAGGTGCAGGAACGCCGGGGCCCGGCGCTGCCGGACGAAGTCGGCAGCCGCCTGCGCGGCGTCGTAGACCGCGGCGACGTCGCAGCCGTCCGCGGAGAAGAACTTCAGTCCGGGGCGGTCGCCGTACGCCGCCTCGATCCACTTCTCCGGCGTCCGCACGCTGATCCCGAGACCGTTGTCCTCGCAGACGAACAGCAGCGGGATCGGCAGCCGCTGATAGGCGCTGTGCGCGGCGGCGTTGATCGCGCCGGTGGCGGTGGAATGGTTGGCCGACGCGTCGCCGAAGCTGCACACGGTGATCGCGTCGACGGGCCATTCGCAGGGCACGCCCAGCTTCTTCGCCCGGTCGATCGCGAACGCCACGCCGAGCGCGCGGGGAAGGTGCGAGGCGACCGTCGAGGTCTGCGGGATGACGGCGAGGGCGTGGTTGCCGAAGACCTTGTGTCGCCCGCCCGCGATCGGCTCGTCGGCGGAGCCGACCAGCCCGAGGAGTACGTCGCGGGCGGGATCGGACCCGGTCACCTGCGCGGCGCGGGCGAGGTAGAAACCGCCGGAGCGGTAGTGCAGCAGCGCCGGGTCGGTGGGTCGCAGCGCCGCGGCGACGCCCGCGTTGCCCTCGTGCCCGGCCGACCCGATCGTGTAGAAGCTCAGGCCGTCCGCCCGCAGCTGTCGCGCGACGAGATCGAGATGGCGGCTGCCGAGCTGCGCGTCGAAGAGCGCCAGCGCCTGCTCGCCGGTCAGCCCGGTTCCCGCGCGCACCGGCCCACGTGGGTCACGAGGGCGTCCGGCGGCGAGGGCCGCCGCGACCTCGACGAAGTGCCGGTCGACCGCTTCGTCGGATGGCCCGCGGAGCGCTGGGGCCATCAACCGTCCAGCCGGAAGTCGGCGTCACCGACCAGGTCGGCGACATCCATCTGTGCCTTCTGCAGCCGGCCCGAGTAGTCCCAGTTCATCGCCTGCCAGCGGGTGAACTGGTCGAGCACCCAGATCCCGGACTGCCGGCTGCCATTGCCCGACTTGCCGTTGCCACCGAACGGCAGGTGCGCCTCGGCGCCGGAGGTCGAGTTGTTGACGCTCACCATTCCCGCCGAGATCCCCCGGCGGAAGGCGAACACCTCTGCCGGGTCGTTCGTGTAGATCGACGACGAGAGGCCGTAGCCCGGCGCGTTGCCCAACGCGATCGCCTGATCGAGGGTGGAGTAGCTCGTGACGCCGACCATCGGGCCGAACGTCTCGACCCGGAAGATCTCGTCGTCGGGTTGGACGCCGTCGACGATCATCGGGTGGTAGTAGATCCCGGCGGACGGATCGCCGACGAAACCCTCCCGCGGGTTCGCCGTCGTGATCCGGCCGGTGCCCGAGGAGCCCAATACCTTGTGGTGCGGCGCGATCCAGCCCAGATAGTCCTCGAAGCGGTCGGCGAACTTCTGGTCCAGCATCGGCCCGCAAACGACGTCCTGCAACGGGTCGCCGATCCGGGCCTCCTTGGTCGCGGCCGCAAAGCGGGTGAGGAATTCATCGTGCATCGACTCGTGCACGATCACCGTGCCCAGCGAGGTGCACCGCTGTCCCGCGGTGCCGAACCCGGAGAAGAGCGCACCTTCGACGGCAAGGTCGAGCGGCGCGCTCGGCGTGACGACCATCGGGTTCTTGCCGCCCAGCTCCAGGCACGCGGACTGCAGGTGCCGCCCGGTCAGGGCACCGATCTCCGCGCCGACCGCCGAAGACCCGGTGAACCCGACCTTGTCGACGAGGCCGTCGTCGAGCGCGCGTTCCAGCCCGCTGAACGTCTGCTGCCCGTCGGCGAGGACGAGGTTGAGTACGCCGTCCGGCAGCCCGCCGCCGCGGACGAAGAGGTCGTACAGCGCCTGACCGCACGCGGGTGAGTAGTCGGCCGGCTTCCACACGACCGTGTTGCCGGACAACAGTGCGGGCACGAGGTACCAGGACGGCACCGCGACCGGGAAGTTGCCGGCGGTGATGACCGAGACCACGCCGACCGGATTGCGGAAGGTGAACAGCGCCTTGTCCGGCATCTCGCTCGGCACGGTCTGTCCGTAGAGCCGGCGGCCCTCGCCGAGGAAGAAGTCGCAGGTGTCGACGATCTCGCGGACCTCGCCGAGCGCCTCCTGGTAGGGCTTGCCGATCTCCCGGGTCACGAGCCGGGCGAGGGCCTCGGCGTTGTCCTCGACGAGCCGGCCGATGTGGGCGATCGCGCGGCCGCGTACCGGCGCCGGTACGTCGGCCCAGGCGGATTGCGCGTCCCGCGCGGCGCGGCAGGCGTCGACGAAGGTGTCGTCGGTCCCGAGCTCGACCGTGGCGACGATCTCCTCGGTGTTCGCCGGATTGCGCGATTCGAGGCGGGTACCGCCGGCGACGGGACGGCCGGAGACCACGGAAGAGATGTGGCGAGCCAACGGGATCACCTTTCGGA
>DASXJE010000035.1 GCA_036497565.1 Mycobacteriales bacterium | reverse complement strand
CGCATCGACCGGGCTGTTCGGCGCGGTGTGGGCGCAGGCCGAACTGCGCAAGGTACTCAGCACAATCGGCGCCACGGTAGTCGATGCCGAGCTGCCGGTCGGTCAAGCCCACGACGCCTTCGCCGATGACGGCCGGCTGGCAGACCCGGACCTGCACAAGGCGCTCGCGGACATCGTCAGACAACTGGTCGAGGCGGCGAACGCCGCCTGACGCCGAGGTCCGGACCGCCACGCCCGCCCCGAGCCGTACCCGGGCGGGCGCGGCGGCGCCGGTCGTGCACTCGTCCGTGCCGGGTGCTTCGATGAAAGCGTGAGAGGCCCGGGCGAGGCGACGAGGGTGTGCAGTGCGAGCCGCGAGATCGCGGCGGCGCCAGAGACGATCTTCGAACTCATCGCTGACCCGGCGCAACAACCACGCTGGGACGGCAGTGACAACTTGGCTGTGGCCGCCGTAGGGCAGCGCATCCGTGGCATCGGTGCGGTATTCAGAGCCAGCTGACCGACGAGAAGCGCTACGAACGTGCCCGCGCGACCACATCCGCCAAGCTTCAGATCTCGCTCGATCGACTCGCGGCCCTCGTCGAGACGTCCTGACGCCGAACCGAAGAGCGTCGGCTCCAGCCATCGCCTGGGACGCGCGTCCGATCAGGGTGCGAGAACGGTGTTGATCCGGAACACGTTGCGTTCCGGATCCAGCAGAACAGACTGGTACCAGCCGTAGCTGGTTGTGGCGGGCTTCTTGACCAGTTCGGCTCCCATCTCGACGGCGACGTCGCTGAGCCGGTTGACCTCGGCGGTGTCGGTGACGTCGATGTTGAGCAGCCCGCGGACTCCGGAGTCGGCCCGGTGCTCCTGTAGTTCGAGCACTCCGTAGACCTCCGGTGCCATGAATCCGATGGAGCTGGCCCCGGTGTCGAAGCCGCGGAACACGGGGTTGCGCATCTCCGGTATCTCGGTGAATCCGAATAACCGCGCGTAGAAGTCCGGGAGGGTGCCGAGGTCTCGGACGAACAGGTTGACGTAGGTGAGGGTCGCGGGGCGCATCAGTCGACGCTCGCCAGGGTGTTCTGCTGGGTGAACTTCAGGTAGAGGTACTCGCCGTTGCGGACGGGTCCGTACTTGGCGGGGTGTTCGGCGTCGACGCAGCTCTCGATGCACTCGATGACGGCGTCGTAGTTGGGCTGGACGAAGTAGGGGATCGAAACCCGGGTCTGGGTCGCGGCCACCTCGCGGGGCGGGTTCACTACGCGGTGCATGGTGGAGACCCATTTGTCGTTGGTCCAGCGCTCCAGCGAGTCACCGAGGTTGACTACGAATGTGCCTGCCACGGCGGGGACGTCGACCCAATTGCCTGCCTTGTTCTGCACCTGGAGCCCTCCGCCGGGCACGTCCTCCTGCCAGAGGATGGTCATCGCGGTGTAGTCGCTGTGGGCTCCGCCGCGCAGCTGGTTCGGCTTGGGCTCGTTCGGCTGGGTCGGGTAGTGGTTCGAGCGCAGCAGGCTGATGTGGCGGTCGACCTTGTCGACGAAGAAGTCCGGCGGCAGGTCCAGAGCGGTCGCGAAGATCTGGAACATCTCCAGGGTCAGCCCCTCCATGGCCCGGTAGTAGCGGCGGTAGATCTGCTCGAAGTCCGGGTGCTCGGAGGGCCACAGGTTCGGCGCGAAATGCGCACCGGCGGCATCGCAGGTGTAGTACGGGTCCCCGGTGGGGACGTCGAGCGGGCCGATGTCGAACGACTCCTTGAGATCAGCTGGCACCGGCTCGTCCTCCAACAGCCCGAGCCCTTCCTGCTCCACGCCGCTGTAGCCGCGGATCTGGCCGGCTTCCGGGCGGGCAACGGCGAGCTTGGTCTCCAGCGGCGACTCGAAGAATGTCGTGCTCGTGCGGTACATCTCCTCGACCAGGTCCTCGGGGACGCCGTGCCCGGAGATCACCAGGAAGCCGATGTCCGTGCACGCTTGGGCGACCTCCGCGGCGACGGCGGCACGCTCGGTCGGAGTGCCGGACCGGAACGGCGCGATGTCGATGACGGGGACGGATAGGAGAGTCACAGCGGAATCCCTTCTGTCGGTGTGGATGCGGCTCAGGTGACGTTCTGGGTCGTGACGAACAGCCGGCGCAGATGCGCCCCGGACGTGATCGGCTCGTAGCGCGGTTCGGCTCCAGGCTCGAGACAGGTCGGGATGCAGCGGATCTCCGCGTCGTAGTTCGGGTTGTGAAAGAAGATCAGCGACTGCCGCCTGCTCCCCGCGACGTGGTCGACGTCGGGGTTGACGACGCGGTGCAGTGTGGAGACCCACCTGTCGTTGGTCCAGCGGGCCAGCAGGTCGCCGATGTTGATGATGAAAGCGCCGCCGACGATCGGGACGTCGACCCATTCGCCGGCCGCGTTGCACACCTGCAGCCCGCCGGGGCGATCCTCGGTGGCCAGGATCGTGAGACTGCCGTAGTCGGAGTGGGCACCCGCGCGCAGCTGCCCGGGGAGTGGCGCCACCTCCGGCTCGGGATAGTTGCGCACC
>DASXJE010000034.1 GCA_036497565.1 Mycobacteriales bacterium | reverse complement strand
GGCGTGCCGAGCCCGGTCGGACCGTCCCAGCCCTTCGCCGACGTGCACCACACGGCGGGGGAGCAGGTGCCGTTGCGGCCGCTCGTCACGTCGTTGAGGCCGCCGGGGTGTGCCCAGGTGTAGGACGCCGGGAAGGACGGCAGGTGGCTCGACATCGCATAGACACTGGCGATGATCGGTGACGAGGCACTGGTGCCGCCGAAGACCAGCCATCCGCTGACGCCCTGGAAGGCGAAGGAGTCGTAGACCGCGACGCCGGTGTTCGGGTCGGCGACGGCCGACACGTCGGCACTCGCCTTGCCGCTGCACTTCGTCGCGGCGGTCTGCCAGGTCGGCTTCGCGTTGAGCGTCGAGCAGCCCGAGCCGGCGCCGTTCCACGCCGTCTCGTGCCAACCGCGTGCGGACGAGTCGCGGCGCAGCGACGTGCCGCCGACCGCGATGACGGAGTCGAAGGAGGCCGGACTCTGTACGCCGAAGCCGGCGTCGCCGGTCGACGCGGTGATGGCGATATTCGGGTGCCGATACGCCGCGACCTGGCGGCTGTCGCTGCCGCCGTAGCTGTTGCTGACCGCCTTCACCCCGGCGAGGCCCGCCGCGGTGTTCTCGGCCTTGCCCAGGTCGCTGAACGACGCGCTGGTGCCCTCCACCAGCCGGATCTTGCAGGCGGGGCAGGCCGCGCTGACCATGTCGAGGTCGAGCGAGATCTCCTGCGCCCAGCCGCCGTCCGCGGGCGGGCGGGTCGTCCCGCCGCTCTGGTTGAGCTTCTTGAAGCAGCCGTTGGCGGTGGTGCACGCCGGCAGGCCGAACTGCTTGCGGTAGACGCCGAGGTCGGCCTCCGCCTTCGGGTCGTCGAACGCGTCGACGATCGCCACCGTGCCCGACTTGGCGGCGCCGAGCCCATAGGCGGAGCGGATCGCCGGCGGGCCGTAACCGGCCGGTGTGGCATGGGAGACCGCGTCTCCGTGGGCGGTCACCGAGTCATGACGGATCGCGAGGCAGCCGGCGGAGCCGGGTGCCGGGCGGTCACAGACGTGGGTGTTGCGTACGGTGCCGGCCTGCGTGGACGGGCTGGCGCCCGCGACGGCCGAGACCGACAGCGCCAGCGCGAGTGCGGCGGGCAGGGCTAACAGGACTTGACGACGCACAGGGTCCTCCCCCAAAAGATCGGCCGCATCCCGCCGAACGACCGGGCTACGTGCGCCAGATGGTCCACCAGCGCGCGCTCGATGTCCACTATCCGGTTGCGGCATCCACCGTCTGGGCGAGGAGTACGGCGATGGTCATCGGTCCCACGCCGCCTGGGACCGGGGTGATCAGCGAGGCCCGGTCGGCCGCGGTCTCGAACTCGACGTCGCCGACGTTGCCGGGGTTGTAGCCGGCATCGATCACCACGGCGCCCGGCTTGATCCAGGCACCCTTGACGAGCTCGGGCCGCCCCACGGCGGCGACGACGACATCACCCTCCGCCACCAGCCCGGGCAGGTCGACCGTGCGCGAGTGGCAGTAGGTGACCGTCGCATTGCGGCCGAGCAGGAGCATCCCGAGCGGCTTGCCGAGGATCGGGCTCCGGCCCACGACGACCGCATGCTTGCCGGAGAGCGGGACGTCGTAGGCGTCGAGCAGCCGCATGATCCCGCCGGGCGTGGCCGAGGCGAATCCCGGCTCGCCGAACGCCATCTTCGCGAACGACGTCCGGGTGACGCCGTCGACGTCCTTCGCCGGGGCGATGGCCTCGAACGCGGCGCGTTCGTCGATCTGGGCGGGCACCGGGTGCTGCAGGAGGATCCCGTCGACGCCGTCGTCGGCGGAGAGCGCGTCGATCGCCGCGACGAGTTCGTCGGTCGTCGTCGTCTCGTCCAACTCGATCGGCCGGGACTCGAGGCCGACGCTCTGGCTCCGCCTGGCCTTCATCCGCACGTAGGTGCGCGACGCCGGGTCGTCACCGACCAGAACCGCCGCCAGACACGGTCGGCGGCCGTGCTCGCTGAGGTATTTCGCGGCCCGCTCGGCGGTGTCGGCCAGCAGCGCGTCGGCGGTCGCCTTGCCGTCCATGATGGTCGCGGTCACGGCATCTCCTCACTCGAGTGGTGAGGAGCACCCAGGCGTACGACGCTCCCGAACCCAGCACTCCCCGGTGGTGACCCACCTACGCCAGTCGTGTGCGGCTCAGGTTATCGCAGCCGGCGTCGATCTCTTGACGGGCTCACGCCGGGGGAGTACCTACCAATGATCACTTTTCGGAAGTTTCGAGTGCCGCGGAGGTTGCCTCATGTGGGGACGTCGGATCGGTGCCGCTCTGGTCGCCGGAGCACTACTCGCCGCCGGCAGCGCGACCGCGGCCGCGGGTACTCCCGCGGCTCCGGCCGCAGCCGCGGGCGCGTGCAGCCCGACGACGACGACGCCGACCTTCCGCGGGACCACCCCAACCGCGCAGCACGTCCTCGGCTTCACGCTCGGCAGCCGCGAGGCGACCGACGAACAACTCAACCGCTACCTCGGTGCGGTCGACCGCTCGAGCGACCAGGTCACCAGCGGCACCTTCGCCCGCACCGTGACGGGACGGCCGCTGAAGTACGCCCTGGTGAGTGCCGCCGGCAACCTCAGCCCGGCCAAGCTCGCGCAGATCCGTGGCGACGCGGCGAAGCTCCGCCGGCCGGATCTCCCGGCCGGGCAGGCGTCGGCGATCGAACGCCGGATGCCGACGATCCTGTGGCTCTCGGCCAACGTGCACGGCAATGAGGCGGCCGGCGGGGACGCCAGCCTGCGGATCCTCTACGAGCTCGCCGACCGGACCGACTGCGTGGCCCGGGCCATCCTGTCCCACGCACTCGTCGGGATCATCCCGACGCAGAACCCCGACGGCCGGGCGGACGACGTACGCACCAACGCCTACAACTTCGACATGAACCGCGACTGGTTCGCCCGCACGCAGCCGGAGACGTCCGGCAAGCTCGACCTGCTGGCGCAGTACCCGCCGCAGCTCTACATGGACGAGCACGGCATGGGCGGCTCCAGCTACTTCTTCCCGCCCAACTCCGACCCGATCTACCACGAGACCAGCGACCAGTCGGTCGACTGGATCAACAACCTCTACGGCGCGGACAACGGCGCGGCGTTCACGGCCAAGCAGCTGTCCTTCGAGACCTACCAGTCCGGCTACGACCTCTTCTACCAGGGTTACGGCGACAGCGTCCCGACCAGCGATTTCGGTGCCGCCGGCATGACCTACGAGGTCGGTCAGGACGCGTCGTACCCGGACCAGACCTACAAGCACTACCTGTCGGCGATCACCTCGCTGTACGCCGGCGCGACCCACCGGCAGTCGATCCTGACCGGCTGGCACCAGAGCTTCGTGACCGCGGCGAGAGAGGGCCGGCAGTGCACCCTGCAGCCCAACAGGGTCTACAACCCCGGTCACACCGTGCAGTTCCAGGTCCCCGACATCCGGGTTTGTGGCTACTTCCTGCGCGGCAGCGGCGCCAAGGCCCGCGATCTGGCGGCGGTGGTCCGCCGGCTGCAGCAGGCCGACGTCTCGGTCTACCGTCTGAGCAAGCCGCTCTACGTCCCGGACTACACGGCGTACGGCCGCCAGCCCACGCCGACCACGATGCCGGCCGGCACCTACTGGATCCCCATGGCGCAGGCGCAGAAGCACTGGATCCAGGCGATGCTCAACGAGGACACCTACGTGCCGTTCCCGTACTTCTACGACGTCAGCGGCTGGAGCATGCCGCTGCTGAACAACCTCGACGGCGGATACACCGGCACGAGCCTGCACCCGGCCGCCACGACGCTGCCGCTGCAGCGGGTGCCGGCGATGAAGCTGCCCTCGGCGCTGCCCCGGATCGGGATCCTGAGCTACACCTCGAGCCCGTTCCGCCCGTCCGAGAGCACCGGCTGGCTGCGCTGGCGGCTGGCGAAGGACTGGCACGTCGCCGCGTCCGTCCTGACGCCGGACCAGGTCAACGCCTCCACCCTGAACAACATCGACGTGCTGCTCACCCCCGACCTCGACGCGGCGACGGTGGCGAAGATTCTCGGCGACACCGGCAAGACCGCGCTCACCCAGTGGGTGAACGGCGGCGGCCGCTACGTCGGGTGGCAGGGCGGCACCGACCTCGCCACCCGGCTCGGGCTGTCCACGGTCACCCTCACCAACCCGACGTCGCAGGTGCCGGGGACCCTGTTCCGGGTCGACACCGCCGCGCACAACCCGCTCACGGCCGGCGTCGGTCCGACCGACTGGGTGATGTACGCCGGCGACCCCGTCATGCGCGCGAATGACCCGGCCGACGTCGTCGCGTCATATCCGTCCGCGACCTCGCCGGACTGGTTCACCTCGGGCTATCAGAAGGGCGCCGAGGAACTCGGCACCACCGCCGCCGAGGTCGACCAGCGGGCCGGGACCGGTCACGTCACGGTGTTCTCCGTCGAGCCCAACTTCCGGGCCTTCACCGACGGCAGCGCCCGCCTGCTCTACGACGCCATCGTCGACTCGCGGAATGCGACGACCGTGCGGCCGGCGACCCCGGCGCCCCGGATCGGCTCGGCGGCGCGGTTGCCGGCCGAGCAGCGGGCGCGGCTCGCCGCGACCAAGATCGTGCAACCGCTCGGCGCCGATCTCATCGTGACCGCCCGCACCGCTGATGCCGCCACCACCGCACGAGTGCTGCGGGCGCACGGGGTCACCTACCGGACGTCGCGCGCATCGATGTCGGTGTCGTACTTCGTCGACTTCGGTCGGCGCGCCGCGAGCGACCCGGCGCCCTGGGTACGCACCCTGCCGGACGAGCTCACCCGCGACGGCGCGACGCCGCTGTTCGTCTCCGCGCAGTGACGACCGGATACGGAGGACCCGACATGGCCCGGACGAGAGGTGTGTGGCGGCGGCTGCGGGCCGCGGCGGTCCTGCTGGGGTGCGCGGCCGTCACCCTGCTGACCGCGGTGCCCTCGGGCGCCGCAGGAGGCGCCGCGGCGAGTTATCCCAACCCGGAGCCGGTGCTCGGCGGGGCGTCGGCCCACGACCCGTCGATGATCCGGGTCGCCGACGGCAGCTACTACGTCTTCTCCACCCACAACGGCATCGAGATCCGCCACTCGCCGGACCGGGTGCACTACACGTTCGTCGGCGAGGTGCTGCCCGGCGGAGCGACCTGGGCATCGGCGTACCAGCCGGACGGCGCGAAGGACCTGTGGGCGCCGGACGTGTCCTACCACCACGGGACCTACTGGCTCTATTACGCGGTCTCGTCGTTCGGGTCCAACCACTCGGCCATCGGGCTGGCGACCAGCCGGACCGCGCGGCCGGGGAGCTGGCGGGACCAGGGTCTGGTCTACGCGTCGTCGGCGACTGACGATTTCAATGCGATCGACCCGGGGTTGACGGTCGACGCGTCCGGTCAATGGTGGCTGTCGTTCGGATCATTCTGGAGCGGCATCAAGATGATCGCGCTGGATCCCCGCACCGGGAAGCCGACCAGCCCGGACACACCCCGCTACAACCTCGCGCAGCGGCCCGCGCCGGACGCGATCGAGGGCGCCTACATCTACCGGCACGGTGGCTTCTACTACCTCTTCGCGTCGTACGACTTCTGCTGCCAGGGGCTCAGCAGCACCTACAACATCCGGGTCGGCAGGTCCCGCGCCATCACCGGCCCGTACGTCGACCAATCCGGCACCCCGCTGCTCGACGACGGCGGCACGACAATCCTCGCCACGCACGGTTACGTGATCGGGCCGGGCGGGCAGACCGTGCTGCGGGACCGGGGGCAGGACCTGCTCGTCTACCACTACTACAACGGCCGGGACGCGGGCACCCCGCGGCTCGCCATCAACCGGCTCGCCTGGCCGAACGGATGGCCGGTCGTCCGGCCGTGACCGTGATCTCGCGCCTCACGTCTGCGGCGGGACGGGGGACCAGGTCAGTAGGCTGACCCGATCCACGCCCGACGTCGATGAGGACAGCGCATGTCACTGCCGGAGCCGCGCACCGACGGGGGACGAGCCGGGTTGGCGGCGTTGCGCGCCGCGCCGGCTGAGGCCCTCGTCGCCCTCGACTTCGACGGCACCCTCGCCCCGATCGTGTCCGACCCGGCATCCAGTCGACTGGCCGACGGTGCCGCCGACGCGCTGCGGGTCCTCGCCGGACGGGTCGGTCTGCTGGCGATCGTGACCGGCCGGGCCGCTCGTGTCGCCGTTGAGTTGGGCGGTTTGGAGTCGGTGCCCGGCATCGTCGTCCTGGGGCAGTACGGCGCCGAGCAATGGCAGGACGGAGCGCTGGCCGCACCCGATCCCGCGCCCGGCCTGGCGCCGATGCGCGCCGCGCTGCCCGGCGTGCTCGACGGCACCGATCCGCAGGTATGGATCGAGGACAAGACGCTCGGGCTGGTCGTGCACACCCGCCGTAGTCCCGATCCCGACGGCGAGCTCGAGGCGCTCGCCCCCCGGGTGATCGCGCTCGCCGAGGAGCACGGGCTCGAGGCGAGCGCGGGCCGGGCCGTCGTCGAGGTGCGCTCGTCCGGCGTCGACAAGGGTGGTGCGATCCGGCGGCTCGTCGCCGAGCACCGGCCGTCGGCGGTCCTCTTCGGCGGCGACGACCTCGGCGATCTTCCGGCGTACGACGCGGTCGAGGCCCTGCGCGGCGAGGGGACCCCCGGGCTGACGGTGTGCAGCGCGTCCGCCGAGGTGCCCGAGGTGGCCGCCCGCGCCGACGTGGTCGTCGAGGGCCCGGCCGGCATGGTCGGCTTCCTCACCGACCTCGCCGACGCGATCAACTGACTGGTCAGCTGGCGGCGCGGACCGCGTCGAGCTGTTCGGCGAACCAGTCGGCCGGGGGCAGCGCGGTGGCCGCCTGCACCAGCCGCTGCGCCTTCTCCCGCCGCTCCTCCTGGGGCATCAGCAACGCCTGGTGGAGGGCGTCGGCGGTGCCGGTCACGTCGAACGGGTTGACCAGCAGGGCGTCGTTCCCGAGCAGGTCGACGGCTCCGGCCTCGCGGGACAGGACGAGCGCCGCGTCGTGCTCGGACAGGATGCAGCCCTCCTGCGCGACCAGGTTCATGCCGTCGCGGACCGGGTTGATGAGCAGGACGTCGCTCGCGCGGAGCGCGGCGAGCGAGCCCGGGTAGTCGTGCCCCACCTCGAGCACCAGTGGGGTCCAGTCGTCGGTGGTGAACTCGTCCTCGATCTCGCGGCCGAGGCGCTGCACCACCGCCGTGTACTCCCGGTACTCAGGCAGGTCGTGCCGCGACGGGTAGGTATAGGCGACGTGTACGACGCGACCGTGCCATTCGGGCCGGGTCCGCAGCAGTTCGCGATAGGCCTGCAGGCCGCGCACGATGTTCTTTGACAGCTCGGTGCGGTCGACCCGGCCGATGACCTTGCGGTCGCCGATGATGTCGCGCAGGTCGTCGAGGCTGCGCTCGACGTCGCGCCGGTGCGCCCGCTCCCGCAGTTCGTCACCGTCGGTGCCCAGTGCGTGCACCCCGACCCGGGTCACCCGGCCGTCGTGGGTGACCGTGCCGGCGGACTCGTCCACATCGGCGCCGAGCACCGCCTGACAGCACCGGAGGAACGCCTTCGCCCACCGGTCGCAGTGGAATCCGAGGTGGTCCGCGCCGAGAAGCCCGGTGAGCACCGATGCCGCGACATCGTCCGGAAGCATCGTGTAATAGTCCGGCGGAGCCCACGGGGTATGGGTGAAATGGCCGATCTGCAGGTCCGGACGCCGCTCCCGCAGCATCTGCGGGGTCAAAAAGAGGTGGTAGTCCTGCACCATGACGGTCGCGCCCTCGGCGGCATCCTCGGCCAGTGCGCCGGCGAACATCGCGTTGTACCGCTCGTAGGACGCCCACTGGCGTCGCCATGCGTAGTCGAAGACCGGCTTGAACGGTGCGTCGTAAAGCAGATGGTTGATGAACCACAGGGTCGAGTTGGCGATCCCGTTGTAGGCCCGCCCGAAGGTCGCGACGTCGATCGGCAGCATCCGGACGTCGAGATCGCCGACGTCGATACCGGCGTCGGCGAGCCGTCCGCCCGGCGCCCGGCGGGCCACCATTCGCTCCCGTTCACTCATCGCACTGCACACCCACAGGCCGTCGCCGGCCGACAGTGCGGACTGCATTGCACTGACCAAACCGCCTCCGCCGCGCTCGGCGCGCACGTCTCCGTGCTCGTCTGCGACAAGAGATATCGGCCCGCGATTGGACGCGGCGAGTAGCGTTCGGGTGCCTGACATACCTAAGAGGCTATCGGGTGCGTGAAGGCGGGATTGCCTGCCCCTACTGGATAATTGCGCTTCGTCATCAACACAGGTCCGCTATTCGACGACTACTGCGACTCGTCGTCGACGCACATCGCCGCTCTGGCACTATTTAGTTCTTGCTGGCATTTACGCGACACGGAGCAACATTCGTGGCACTCTGACTGTCAACATTCGGGGTAACGGGGAGGTTTGGAGTGGAACGGGGTTGGTGGTGGTGCTTGAAGCACAACGTCGTCGAGGAAGACGACGGGTGCTCCAATGCCGATCGACTCGGGCCATTCAGTTCTCCGGATGAGGCCGCGCGTGCGCTGGAAATTGTGCGCGAACGCAATGAGAAGTGGGATGCCGAGGATGAAGCATGGAACAGCGGCGGCTAAGTTCTCGGTACTTGCGCGGCGTGGCGGGTTGACGGTATAGGGCTCGCACTCTTCAGTGATCTACAACCGCTGTTGTCAAGGAGGCAGACATGCCGACAAGGGCCACGACCAGTAGGGCCGCGAAGTCCGTGCGTAGGACCTCCGCGGCGAAGAAGAGCCCGACCACCCGTCGGGCCACCACGGCGAGGAAGTCATCCGCAGCCAAGAAGACCACCGCGCGCAAGTCGCCGGCGGCGAAGCGGACGACCACCCGCAAGGCCACCGGCGCCCGCAAGACCACCGGTGCCCGCAAGACCACCGCTCGTAAGACAGCTGCCCGCAAGGCACCTGCCCGCAAGACGACCGGTGCGCGCAAGACCACGGCCCGTAAGACCACGGCCCGCAAGACCACCGGTGCCCGCAAGGCTGCCAAGCGCACGCCGGCGGCGCGTAAGAGCGCGGCGAAGAAGACCACCGCCCGCAAGGCTCCTGCGCGCAAGTCGACCGCCCGCAAGACGACGGCGCGCAAGACCACCGCGCGCAAGAGTCCTGCTCGCAAGACCACCGGCGCCCGCAAGACGACGGCGCGCAAGACGACCGGGGCCCGTAAGGCGACGGCCCGCAAGGTGGGCGGTGCCCGCAAGGCAACCGCCCGCAAGGTGAGTGGCGCCCGCAAGACGACGGCCCGCAAGGTGAGCGGTGCCCGCAAGACCATCACCCGCAGGTCGCCCGCCCGCAAGACGAGCGGTCGTCGTACCACCCGCTGAACCGCAATCTTCGCAGCTGATGCCTCCTGCGAAGATGACGCCATGGACGACAACCACGGCGTAGCCGATCTCGCGATCGGTGTGCTCGGAGGCACCGGACCGCAGGGCCGAGGGTTGGCCCTGCGGTTCGCTTTGTGCGGGCTGCAGGTGCTGATCGGCTCGCGGGACGAGAGCCGGGCGGCCACGGCCGCGGACGAGGTGAACCGGTCCCTTCCGTCCGGTGCGGCACGCCCCGCCCGCGGCGAGGACAACGCCGGCGTCGCGGCACACGCCGATCTCGTCGTGGTGGCCGTGCCGTGGGACGGTCACGCGGCGACGATCGAGGCGCTGCGCCCGTCTCTCGCCGGCAAGATCGTGGTCGACTGCGTCAACCCGATCGGCTTCGACGAGCGCGGGCCGTATCCGCTCGACGTACCCGAGGGGAGTGCCGCGCAGCAGGCGGCCGCGCTCCTGCCGGACAGTCGCGTCGTCGCCGCGTTCCACCACGTGAGCGCCGTCCTGCTGGCGGACCCCGACGTACCCAGGGTGGAGTGCGACGTCCTGGTCCTCGGCGAGGACCGTGCGGCGACCGACACGGTCCGGGCGCTGGCCGATCTCGTCCCCGGTCTGCATGGTGTCTATGCCGGTCGGCTCAGGAACGCCGGCCAGGTCGAGGCGTTCACCGCCAACCTCATCGCGATCAACCGGCGTTACAAGGCCCACGCCGGGATCCGGATCACCGACATCGACCGGTAAGAGCGACGCCCCTCCACCGGAGCCCACCCCCGTCTCTCATCCCCTGTGCCCTTGCGTCGCTGAGCGGAGCAAGGGCACAGCGATCCGGTTGAGCGGAACTGTGCCTTTGCGTCGCTGAGCGGAGCGAGGGCACCGCGATCCGGTTGAGCGGAACTGTGCCTTTGCGTCGCTGAGCGGAGCAAGGGCACAGCGATCCGGTCGAGCGGAACTGTGCCTTTGCGTCGCTGAGCGGAGCGAGGGCACAGCGATCCGGTGGAGCCGGCCGCACGGCACCCGGGTACTGGGTGCGGTGATCATCGGACGCTCTACTCGCCGATTCGGTCGGCAAATGCGAGTACAGCGTCCGATGATGCCGCGGGCGTCGAGGGGCGCCTGGCGCAGGGTTAGTGGAAGCTCTGGTCGCTGTTCGGGAAGCTGCCGTCCCGAACCTCTTCGGCGTACGCCGTGGCGGCGTCCCGTAGCGAGGTGCGCAGGTCGGCGAACTGCTTGACGAACCGCGGCACCTTTCCGCCGCGCAGGCCCGCCATGTCCTGCCAGACCAGCACCTGGGCGTCGCAGTCGGGCCCCGCACCGATGCCGATGGTCGGGACCGACAGCTCGCCGGTGATCCGCTTGGCGACCAGCGCCGGCACCATCTCCAGCACCACCGCGAACGCACCCGCTCGCTCCAGCGCCTGCGCATCGGCGACCAACTCGTCGCCGGATTCGCCGCGACCCTGGACGCGGTAGCCGCCCAGCTCGTGTTCGCTTTGCGGCGTGAAGCCGATGTGGGCCATCACGGGGATGCCGGCCCCGACGAGGGCCTCGACCTGCGGAACCACACGTTGTCCGCCTTCGAGTTTCACCGCCTGCGCACCGCCGTCCTTCATGAAGCGGACCGCGGTCTCCAGCGCCTGCGTCGCCCCGGCCTGGTAGGAACCGAACGGCAGGTCGGCGACGACGAGTGCGCGGCGCGTCGACCGTACGACGGCCCGGACGAGCGGCATCAGCTCGTCGACGGTCACCGGCAGGGTGGACGGATAGGCATAGACGTTGTTCGCCGCCGAGTCGCCGACCAGCAGCACGGGGATGCCGGCCTCGTCGAAGATCTCCGCCGAGTACTGGTCGTAGGCGGTGAGCATTCCCCACCGCTCGCCGCGGTTCTTCGCATCGATCAGGTGCGGTATCCGCACCCGCCGGGTGGGTGGTCCGCCGTAGAGCGTGGGCTCCGCGCCGGCCGGGGTGTCATGTCCCATGTCGCGCCGTCCTTCCTCGAGGCCGTTTCCGGTCCCCGGGTCCTGCCCCGATGGTGTCACTCCGGGGGCGGTGCCGTCTCCTTCCACCGGCTGGTGATCGGGAGACGTCGGTCACGCCCGAACGCTTTGACCGAAATCTTCGGTCCTGGCGGGTATTGCCGGCGCTTGTACTCGGCCCGGTCGACCAGCCCGATCACCCGCTCGACGATCTGCGGGTCGTGCCCGTCGGCCACCAGGTCGGCGCTGCTGCGGTCCTCGTCGACGTAGCCGACCAGGATCGCGTCGAGCACCCCGTAGTCGGGCAGCGAGTCGGTGTCGAGCTGTCCGGGCCGCAATTCCGCGCTCGGCGGCTTGGTGATCGAGTTCTCCGGAATCGGCGGCGTCTCACCGTTTTTGTCGGCCTCGGCGTTGCGCCAGCGGGACAGCGCCCACACCACGGTCTTGGGGACGTCCTTGATCGGCGCGAAACCCCCGGCGGAGTCGCCGTAGAGGGTCGAATAGCCGGTGGCCAATTCGCTCTTATTGCCGGTGGTCAGCACTATCGACGGCGGGTGCTCGTTGGACAGCCCCATCACGATCACCCCGCGGATCCTGGCCTGCAGGTTCTCCGCGGCCAGCCCGTGCAATTCGATGTGCTTCTCGACGGCGTCGACCGGTTCGGCGATCGGCACCACCTGGTAGTGCACCCCCTGGCGCCGGACGAGCTCCTCGGCGTCACCGAGGGAGTGCTCGGTGGACCAGCGCGACGGCATCGCCACCGCATGCACCCGGTCGGCGCCGAGCGCGTCGACCGCGATCGTGGTGGTGAGTGCCGAGTCGATGCCGCCGGAGAGCGCGATGTAGACGCGCTCGAAGCCGTTCTTGTCGACGTAGTCCCGGGTGCCGGCGACCAGCGCGGCGTAGATCTCCGCCTCCTCGCTGAGCGGCTCGGCGACCGTCGGGGGTAGCGGGTCGTACGCCGGCACCGCCGCGTCGGACACCAGGTGGCGTTCGACGGTCATCCCCAGCGTCGGGCCGGTGACGGTGCCGCGCCGGCCCGGGAGATCGAGGTCGACGACGAAGAGCGTCTCGACGAACTGTGGGGCCCGCGCGATCACCCGGCCCGCCGCGTCGACGACCATCGAGTCGCCGTCGTAGACGAGCTCGTCCTGCCCACCGACCATGTTGACGTAGGCCAGCGCCGTGCCGGCCTCCCGGGCCCGGCGGGCGGCCAGGTCGAGCCGCTCGTCGTCCTTGTTGCGCTCGTACGGCGAGCCGTTGATCGACAGGACCAGGCCGACCTCGGCGCGGGCGGCGACAGCGAACGGTCCGCCGTCCTGCCACAGGTCCTCGCAGATCGTCAGCGCGACGTCGATGCCGCACAGCCGGACGACGGTGAAGGTGTCACCACGACGGAAGTACCGGGCTTCGTCGAAGACGCCGTAGTTGGGCAGATGGTGCTTGAAGTAGCGGGCGACGACCCGCCCGCCGTGCAGCATGGCGGCGGCGTTGCGCGGGCCGCCGTCGGCGTCGAGGTAACCGACCACCACGGCCAGGTCGCCGAGCCCTTCGTCGGCCAGGGTGTGGGCCAGCTGCTCGAGCGCGTCGGTGCTGCCCGCGCGGAATGAGTCGCGCAGTACCAGATCCTCCGGGGGATAGCCGGTGAGCGCCATTTCGGGGAAAACCACCAGGTGGGCTCCGCGGGCGGCGGCCGCCCTGGACCACGAGAGGACCGCGGCGGAATTGGCGGTGAGATCACCGACGGTGACATCTATCTGGGCGAGCGCGAGGCGCAACTGCGGCATGTTTCCATTCTCGCGCGGCCGCCGAATGCTGCTCCAGCCAGACCTCAAATGCGCTGAAATGCCTTCCAAGCGACGGCCGTTGCCAGACTGTTACAACATTCCTAGTACCCATCACGCACGATATTCGGGTCGAATGCGTCTACCTGGTGTCAGACTGTGATCGCAGTTCCTTGTCCGCTGGGGCGGATGGTACGGAGGGCAGCTCATGTGGGGTGGGATGCGCAGCTCTGGTGCGCTCAACAAGGCGGCTGTCGTCGGCGGCATGGCCGTTCTGGCACTGGTGGCCGGATGTACGTCGACGACCGGCAGTAGTCACACGGCGTCGGGAGCAGGTGGCGCCGCGGCCCACAAGGCGAAGGCCGCCCCGCCGGCACCGCCGCCCCCCGTCGCCCTCGCTGTCAATCCGGTGACCGGCACTCGGGACGTCGACGTCGCCAAGCCGGTCACGGTGCGGGCCAGCCACGGCACGCTCGCCTCGGTGGTCATGACCAATGCCACGGGCAAGCAGATCGCCGGGACCTTGTCGGCCGACCACCGCAGCTGGGTCTCCGCGGTGAGCCTGGGCTACGCGAAGTCCTACGCGCTGACGGCGGTCGGCGCCAACGCCGCAGGCAAGGAACTGACCACGAAGAGCTCGTTCAAGACCGTGACCCCGGCCACCCTCACCGATCCGACCGTCTTCCCGGCGGCCTCGACCGGTTCGGTCGGCATCGGGCAGCCGATCGACGTGCGCTTCGACGAGAACATCGCCGACAAGGCCGGCGTCCAGCGGCACCTCAAGGTGACCAGTGACCCCGCGCAGGTCGGGGCGTGGCACTGGATGACCGACCAGGACGTGCAATGGCGGCCGAAGGTCTACTGGAAGGTCGGCACGAAGGTCCACGTCGACGTCAACCTCTACGGCGTCAACGTCGGCAACAACATCTATGGCCAGGAGAGTCGGCACGTCTCCTTCAAGATCCACGACAACTGGACCGCCATCGGCGATGTCAGCAAATACACGCTGACGATCTACCACAACGGCAAGAAGGTCCGGACCCTGCCGACCAGCTTCGGGCGCCCGGAACTGCCCACCCACAACGGGCCGCACGTGGTCGAGTTCAAGTACCCCGTCTACTACATGAACTCGGCGAGCTGGGGCCTGCCGGCCAACGCTCCGGGCGGCTACGCGAACTTCCCGGCGTACTGGGCGGTGCGGATCTCCGACGACGGCGAGTTCGTCCACGTCAACGACGGCACCGACGACGTCCAGGGCTACGCCAACGTCACCCACGGCTGCGTCAACCTGTCGATGGCCAACGGGAAGTGGTTCTACGACCACTTCGGCTCCGGGGACATCGTGAACATCGTGGGCGGCTCGCCGCAGCTCCCGGTCGACGACGGTTACGGCGCCTGGAACGACAGCTGGAAGGCCTGGGCCGCCGGCAGCGCCCTCCACCAGTAACCCGCCCGCGGGGTCGGGTACCCGGCGGAAACCTCGACCGGCACACTGAGGTCGGAGGTACGCCGAGCGAGGGGGAGACCTGTGGACAGGCAGCGGGAGTTTGTGCTGCGGACGCTAGAGGAGCGGGATATCCGCTTCGTCCGCCTGTGGTTCACCGACGTGCTCGGCTTCCTCAAGTCGGTCGCGGTCGCGCCGGCCGAGCTGGAGGGGGCGTTCGCCGAGGGAATCGGGTTCGACGGGTCGGCGATCGAGGGGTTCGCCCGGGTCTACGAGAGCGACATGATCGCCAAGCCCGACCCGGCCACCTTCCAGATCATGCCGTGGCAGCACGACGACACCGGCGACGCGGCCCGGATGTTCTGTGACATCACGATGCCGGACGGGACGCCGTCGTGGGCCGATCCCCGCCACGTCTTGCGCCGGGCCCTGGCCAAGGCCAGCGACATGGGGTTCACCTTCTACACCCACCCCGAGATCGAGTTCTTCCTGCTCAAGAGCCGCCCCGAACACGGCGCACCGCCCGAGCCGGTCGACGTCGGCGGCTACTTCGACCTGACCACGCACGACGTCGCCCACGACTTCCGCCGGGTCGCGGTCTCGGCGTTGGAGGCGATGGGCATCTCGGTGGAGTTCAGCCATCACGAGTGCGCTCCCGGCCAGCAGGAGATCGACCTGCGTTACGCCGACGCGCTGTCCACGTCGGACAACATCATGACCTTCCGGCATGTGGTCAAGGAGGTGGCGCTCTCCCAGAACGTGCACGCCACCTTCATGCCCAAGCCCTTCACCAACCAGCCGGGTTCGGGGATGCACACCCACCTCTCGCTGTTCGAGGGCGACCGCAACGCCTTCCACGACCCGTCCGACGAGCTGAACCTCTCCAAGACGGCCCGCTCGTTCATCGCCGGCCTCCTCCGGCACTCCCGCGAGATCGCGGCCGTCACCAACCAGTGGGTCAACTCCTACAAGCGACTGTTCGGGGAGCCGCTGCCGCACCAGCTGGCCGAGGCGCCGGCGTACGTCTGCTGGGGTCACCTCAACCGATCGGCGCTCGTGCGGGTGCCGATGTACAAGCCCGGGAAGGCCAACTCGACCCGGATCGAGGTGCGGTCGCTGGACTCGGCGTGCAACCCCTACCTGGCCTACGCGCTGCTGTTGAGCGCCGGCCTGGCCGGGATCGAGGGCCAGTACGAGCTGCCGGCCGGCGCCGAGGACGACGTCTGGGCGCTCACCGACGTCGAGCGGGCAGCGATGGGCTACGACGACCTGCCGCACAACCTCTCGGATGCGCTGCGGACCATGGAGACCTCCGAGCTGGTCGCCGAGACGCTCGGCGAGCACGTCTTCGACTACTTCCTGCGCAACAAGCGCGCGGAGTGGGAGGACTACCGCGTGCAGGTGACGCCGTACGAGATCGAGCGCTACCTGCGGGTCCTGTAGTGGCGCCGGTGGCGCTGGTCGTCGAGAACGCCGCCGACGACCCGGCCGGACCGCTCGGCGACTGGCTCACCGACGCCGGCCTGACGGTCGAGGTCGTCCGGCCCTACGCCGGCGACCCGCTTCCCGTCGGCCTGGACGCCATCGACGCCCTGGTCGTGCTCGGCGGCGCGATGTCGGCGTACGACGAGGACTCGGTCGCCTGGCTGGCCCCGCTCAAGGGCCTGCTGCGGGAAGCGGTCGGGACCGGACTGCCGGTGCTCGCGATATGTCTCGGCGCGCAGCTGCTGGCCGACGCGACCGGCGGCCGGGTCGGGCCGGCCGGCGACCAGACGGAGGTCGGCCCGGGGCTGGTGGCGAAGCGCGACGGCGCCGTCGCCGACCCGCTGTTCGGGCCGCTGCCCTTCACCCCGGACGTGCTGCAGTGGCATCACGACGCGGTGACCGAGCTGCCGCCGGGAGCGGAGCTGCTCGCGGCGTCCCCGCGCTGCGTCAATCAGGCGTTCCGCATCGGTGAGCGGGCCTGGGGCGTGCAGTTCCACATCGAGACCACCCCCGATGTGGTCCGCGGTTGGGCGACGGCGGAGGCCGGCTACCTGGCCGACAACGGGATCGACCTGGAGAAGCTCCTCGCCCAGGTGGAGACGACGCACCCCGACCTGCAGGAGGTGTGGGCGCCGGTGGTGGGCCGGTTCGCCGACCTCACGCGCCGCGACGCCGAGGTCCGGTAGGCCGGTGAGCGAGCTCGGCCGGCGGATTTCCGACCCGCTGGCACGCCTCGGTTTCGCCGACGTCCGACGGACCGGCGGGCTGCTCGCCGACCCGGCGCTCGGTCTGTGGGACCTCGACGCCCTCGAGCTGCTGGGTCCGGGCGCGGACGAGGTGGTCGCGGCGCTGGCGGCCGCCGCCGATCCGGACCTGGCGCTGCTGGCCCTGAACCGGCTGGCCGAGGCGGCTCCCGACCGAACGGCGCTGCTCGACGCGCTGCGGTCCAGCGCCGGGCTGCGCGCGCGGCTGCTGGGTCTGCTCGGCGCCAGTTCGGCGCTCGGCGATCACCTGGTCGCGCATCCCGAAGACTGGACGCTGCTCACCGACGAGGCGCAGCCGGCGAGCAGGCCGTCCGAGCACGACCTCACCGCCAGACTGTTGACCGCGATCGGTGTGCGCGACGCGGCGGGCGTGGGTCGGCTGCGGGTCGCCTACCGCCGGCTCCTGCTCGTCCTGGCGGCCCGCGACGTCGCCGGGACGGCCGATGTCGACGAGGTGGCCGGTGAACTCGCCGACCTTGCCGCGGCGACATTGCAGGCCGCGCTCGCCCTGGCCGCCGCCGCGCTGCCCGCCGGCGCCGCCGAATGCCGGCTCGCCGTCATCGGTCTGGGCAAGTGCGGCGGGCGCGAGCTCAACTACGTCAGCGACGTCGACGTCGTCTTCGTCGCCGAACCCGTCGGTTCCGGCGACGACGATGCGGCACTGCGTACGGCGACCCTGCTCGCCAGCTCGATGATGCGGATCTGTGCCGAGGTCGCGTGGCCGGTCGATGCCGCCCTGCGCCCCGAGGGAAAGAACGGCCCGCTGGTGCGCACGCTGGCCAGCCACGAGAGCTACTACGAGCGTTGGGCCCGCACCTGGGAGTTCCAGGCGTTGGTGAAGGCGCGGCCGGTCGCCGGCGACCTCGACCTCGGCCGCGCCTACATCGCCGCGATCGCCCCGATGGTGTGGAGCGCCGCCCAGGCCGAGGACTTCGTCGGCGACGTCCAGGCGATGCGGCGGCGGGTCGAGGACACCCTCCCGGGTCATCTCGCCGACCGCGAGCTGAAGCTGGGCCCGGGAGGGCTGCGGGACGTCGAGTTCGCCGTACAGCTGCTCCAACTGGTGCACGGCCGGGCCGACGAGACGCTGCGCGACGGCAGCACGCTGGTCGCGCTCGAGGCGCTCGCCGCCGGCGGATACGTCGGCCGGGAGGATGCCGCCACACTCGCCGCCGCCTACCGGTTCCTGCGCGTCGCCGAGCACCGGCTCCAGCTCCACCGGTTGCGTCGTACCCACCTGCTGCCCGACGACCCGGCCGGCGTACGCCGCCTGGCCCGGGCGATGGGTCTGGCGCCGGATGCGCGCGGTGACGTGGGGGCCGTCTTCGAGGCCGAGCACACCCGACATGCCCGCGAGGTCCGCCGGCTGCACGAGAAGCTGTTCTACCGGCCGTTGCTCACCACTGTCGCGCGGATGCCGACCGACCAGCTGCGGCTCACCCCGGAGGCCGCCCGCGCGCGTCTCGTCGCGCTGGGGTTCGACGATCCGGAGGGTGCGCTCAACCACCTCGCGGCGCTGACGGCGGGGGTGTCCCGGCGCGCGGCGATCCAGCGCACGCTGCTGCCGGCGCTGCTCGGTCTCCTCGCCGACGCACCCGATCCCGACGCCGGGTTGTTGTCCTACCGGCAGGTGTCCGAGGCGCTGTCGGCCACGCCCTGGTATCTGCGGCTGTTGCGCGACGAAGGCCCGGTCGCCGACCGGCTGGCCACGGTGCTCGGGTCGAGCCGTTACGCCGCCGGCCTGCTCGCTCGCGCGCCCGAGGCGCTGCGGCTGCTCGGCGACGCCGCCGAACTCGCTCCGCGCGACGGTGCGGCGCTGCGCAGCGCGTTCGTCGGGGTGGCCCGCCGCCAGCCCGGTCCCGATTCCGCGGTCCTCGCGGTGCGCGGCATGCGCCGTCGGGAACTGCTCCGGACCTCCTGCGCCGACCTGCTGGACCTGATCGACGTCGTCGAGGTCGGTGACGCGCTCAGCGCGATCGCGGCGGCAACCCTCGATGCGGCGCTCACCGCGGCGCTGCGGGCATACGCCGCCGAGCACGGCCCGCCGCAGACGCGCATCGCGATCATCGCGATGGGTCGTCTCGGCGGCCGCGAACTCGGTTACGGCTCGGACGCCGACGTCATGTTCGTGCACGAGCCGGTCGATGGGACGGACGAGCAGACGGCGGGCGCCGCCGCCACCGCGATCGTCGAGCATGCGGTGCGCCTGCTCCGGCGTCCGGCTCCGGACCCGCCGCTGGAGGTGGACGCGGGATTACGCCCGGAGGGCCGCAACGGCCCGCTGGTCCGCAGCTTCGCGTCGTACGCCGCCTACTACGCGCGGTGGAGCGCGGTCTGGGAGGCGCAGGCGCTGCTGCGCGCCGCCCCGGTGGCCGGCGACCCGGTGCTCGGTCAGCGGTTCGTCGACCTGATCGATCCGGTGCGCTACCCGGCCGGTGGGCTCAAGGCGCCGGAGGTCACCGAGATCCGGCGGATCAAGGCGCGGGTGGACGCGGAGCGGCTGCCGCGCGGCGCGGATCCCGCGACGCACACGAAGCTCGGCCCGGGCGGCCTCGCCGACGTCGAATGGACCGTGCAGCTGTGGCAGCTCCGCCATGCCGCGGAGCATCCGGAACTACGGACCACCCGCACTCTCGACGCGCTGCGGGCGATCGCCACGGCGGGGTTGCTCGACGCCGACGACGTCGCCGCGTTGGAGGCGTCCTGGCTGCTCGCGACCCGCGCGCGCAACGCGATGATGCTGGTGCGCGGCCGGGCCGACGACCAGTTGCCGCGCCGTGGTCGCGTCCTCACCGGGGTCACCCGCGTGCTCGGTTACCCGCCGGGTCGCGACCCGGGCCAGTTCCTGGAGGACTACCGGCGGGCCGCCCGCCGGGCCCGCCGGGTCGTCGAGCGGGTCTTCTACGCCGACCCCATCCGCTGACGTTCCGGCATAAATCGCCCCTGGCCTGGGCAGGGTGGGCCCGTGCGACCATGAATTGATGCATTCCTCACGCCAGGCGCGACGTCTGCTTGCGCTCTCGGCGGCGGGGGCGCTCCTCGTGGCGGCGGGATGCGGCGGCTCGACCGCGCACCACTCCGCCGCCGGCCCGGCGACGACGTCCCCGGACCCGGCACCGACCACGGCGTCGGCGACACCGACGCACACCACGCCGTCGCCGACCCGGCATCGGCCGTCGCCGACCGCGACGACGGCGAGCCCGACTCCGAAGCCGACGCCGACGCCGAGCCCGACGAGGTCGCGGCGGCCGCCGCCGAAGCCGGCTGCGCCGGCGCTGCCGGCATCAGCGCGGTGCGTGCGGTCGAGGATCACCGGAATGAGCCTGGACCGTCGCGTCGGCCAACTGTTGATGGTCGGCGTCCCCGCCACCGACCCGGCGTCCGGGACGTCGCTGGTGCAGTCCGGGGTCGGGAACATCTTTCTGCAGGGACACAGCTCGGCGAGCGTCGAGGAGCTCCGGGCCGAAACAGCGCAGCTGCAGGCCACCGCGCGGGCGACGACCGGCATCGGGGTCCAGGTCGCGGTCGACCAGGAGGGCGGGCTCGTGCAGTCACTGCGCGGCCCGGGCTTCGCATCGATCCCGTCGGCGGTGGATCAGGGTCAGTTGTCGATCTCCACACTGCGCGAGCAGACGGCGACCTGGGCCGGTGAGCTGACCCGCGCCGGGATCACCCTCGACCTCGCCCCGGTCTCCGACACCGTCCCGCCGGGGACCGCGGCGGAGAATCCGCCGATCGGGGCCTTCGGTCGCGAATACGGCAGCGATTCGGCCACCGTCGCCTCCCGGGTGGGCACCGTCGTCGCAGCGATGCGATCGCAGGGGCTGTCGGCGACGGTGAAGCACTTTCCCGGGCTCGGCCGGGTGCGGGCCAACACCGACACTTCCATCGCCGCCGTCGACTCCGTGACGTCGGCGAGCGACCCCTACCTGCGGCCGTTCCAGGCCGGCATCCAGGCCGGGGCCGCGGTGATGGTGTCGTCGGCGACCTACCCGCGACTGGACCCCGACCACGTCGCGGCGTTCTCCAGCGCCGTCATCGACGGTCTCCTGCGCAACCAGTGGGGTTACGACGGGATGGTCGTCTCCGACGATCTCGGCGCCGCCGTGGCGGTCAGTGCGGTGCCGGCCGGCCAGCGGGCGGTCGACTTCGTCGCCGCCGGCGGTGACCTGGTGCTGACCGTGCAGCCGACGGACGTCGCGCCGATGCTCGCCGACCTGCGGGCCCGGGCCGCCGACGACGCGCAGTTCCGGGCCCGCGTCGACGACGCGGTGCGGCACGTGCTGCTCAGCAAGTACCGCTCGGGCCTGCTTCGGTGCGGCTGAGCCCGGCCGGCGGCCGGCGGCTCAGTGGTGCAGGAGTCGACCGAGCACGGACTGGTCGCTACCCGTTTCGGGGATGATGAGCCACGCGGCGAGGTAGGCGGCCAGGCCGGCGCCGCCGAGCAGGGTGAACGCGACGAGCGCGAACCGGACGAGGGTGACGTCGATGTTGAGGTAGTCGGCGGTGCCCACGCAGACGCCCGCGATCATGCGGCCCGTGCGCGGACGGGTGACGGTGCGGCGGGGTGCGATGGCTCCGGTGTTCTCTGTCATGCATCCAGGCTGCCGCGCCGCAGGCATCCTGCGCATCGGGGAAAGCCCTGATCGGACCCTGATCTGTCTCAGATCGGGCCGGCGTCGTCCATGACCCGGTTGCGGCCGGCGGCCTTGGCCTCGTACAGGGCGGCGTCGGCGGCGGCGAGAAGCTCGGTCGGGTCGGTGATCCGGCCGCGGTCGCCCGCGACCCCGATGGAGACCGTGATGTGGACGACGTCGTCCCCGACGCTGAACGGGTGTTCGGCGACCGCGCGGCGTAGCCGTTCGGCGGCCGCCGTGGCGACCCGGCCACCGGTGTCGGGGAGCGTCGCCACGAACTCCTCGCCCCCGAACCGGCCGAGGATGTCGTAGGGGCGCAACTGGTCCTCGAGCAGCCGGGCGAGCTCGGCGAGGACGTCGTCTCCGGCGAGGTGGCTGTGGGTGTCGTTGACCGCCTTGAAGTGGTCGACGTCGATCAGCAGGATGCTCAGCGCCTGCTGCCCGCGAGCGGCCCGGGCGATCTCGCGGACGGTCTCGCGATGCCAGGTGCCGGCGTTGAGCAGCCCGGTCTTGGTGTCGGTGCGGGCGGCCGTGCGCAACTGGGCATGGGAGAGCGAGCGTTGCAGCATCATCATCGGCGGCAGCGCGGCGAGGATCAGCAGCGGTGACTGGGCGACCAGCGCCGTCACCACCACGCCCCCGCAGACCTCGACGCCCGCGAGTTGGACGACGTCGGCGTCGAGCAGCAGCGCGAGCCAGCGGGTCTCCGGCGTGGTGAGCCGGACCGCGGTCGCCACCAGCACCGCGGTGACCGTTGCGCAGCATGCCCCGGCCACTGCGGCCGAGGCGAGCAGGACCGCCGGTCGCGCCGCCCACGCCGACCCGGTCACCGCTGATCCGGCCAGGGCGTGGAACACCCGGCCGGCGGTGAGCAGGGCGAGCTGGACCCCGGCCGTGGTGAAGACCCGCCGGTAGACCGGGGAGGGCCGCACCCGCAGCTGGGTCCAACAGCGGTCCAGCACCGGGGCGGCGACCGCGTAGACCGGCGGGAAGAGCAGCCCGATCGGGAGCGTCCAGACCGCCATCAGGTCCTGGGCGATGTCGGTGGTCTCGCCGATCCGGCGGACGACCTCGACGCAGATGAGCGCGGCCGCGACCAGCGCCAGGCAGCTCACCAGCTCCGACCGGGTGCCAAGTCCGCCGTCGACGACCGCCCAGACCGCGGCCAGGCCGGCAGCGACGTCGACCGCCAGGACGAAGGCCAGCGCGGCAGGTGGGAGCGACCACAGCGGCCAGGACCGGACCGTCGCAGCCTTACCTCGCAGCGGCCCCTGCGCCGCCTCTCTCACCACGTGCCAACGCTCCGCTCGGGACCTTCGACGCTGCCGGATCAGCTGTCGCTGTGTAGTTGACGCGACGCTGCCCGTTACCGGTGGTGTTGTCAACTCGAGAACAGGCGGCATTCTATGCATCGTCCACACCACGACGCGGAGGCGATCCACATGCGGCACACCAACTGGACCCGGCACACCAACTGGACCCGGACCCGGCACACCAACTGGACCTGATCCGCACGCGGGTCCACGACCGCAGACCGAGTGGACAAAACCCACTACTAGTGGGTTTTGGACAGCTCGTACGGCGTGTCGTGGACCACAACCCACTAGTAGTGGGTTTTGTCCGCGGGGCGGGCGCGGAGGTCGGCGGCGATCACCGGGGCCTCAGACGGCTGTGGTCGACCAGGCGATGAGAGCCTGGCCGTCACGGTGATTGGAGCGGGGCGACCGACTCGAGCCCCGACAGGGCGACCACCTGTCGCACCGGCGAATCCAACGCGGCGATGAACACCAGCGGGATGTGCAGCACCCGCAACCGGGTCGCCAACGTGAACAGGATGCGCACACCGGTGCTGTCGATGTAGTCGACGTGGCTGAGGTCGACGGCCACCGTGGTCGTCTCGTCGGTGATCGCGTCCAGGAGCTTGTTCTCGGTCGCCTCGACGTTGGCCAGGTCGATCTCGCCGGACAGCGTGATGTGCACCGCACCCTCGTGGATCCGGGCCTGGACGTCCGCGCCGGGGGACTCGGTCATGGCGACGGCTCCGTCGTCGACCGCGCCATCAACCTGGACCGCAGGGTGATGTCCGTCCCCTGCGGGCCGTGGTCGATCGTGACCTCGTCGGTCAGGGCCTTCATCAGGAGCGTTCCGCGGCCGCCGTTCTTGCCGCGGCTCGGTCGGTAGTGACCGGTGTCGCTGACGGTGGCGACGACGTCCGGCGGCTGCAACTCGATCCGCACCCGCACCGTCCCGCCGCGCGGCCCGTAGGCGTGTTCGACGGTGTTCGCGCAGGCCTCACCTATGGCGACGAGCAGATCCGTGGCGCCGTCGCCGTGGATCCCCACCGCGTCGAGCCAGCGGCGGGTCGCCGAGCGGATATGGGCAAGTGCCCGCGGCGAGGCCGGCATCTGCAGGTCGAGGCCTCCGATCTCCTCGGTGGGCAGGCGGCGTACGACGAGCACGGCGATGTCGTCGGCGGGCGCACTCGTTCCGACCAGTCGGGCCATCACCGACGCACACGCCGCCTCGGCCGGCCCGGCCACCAGACCGCTCCGCAGGCGCTCCAGTCCCTCGTCGATGGGCGCACTCCGACGTTCCACCAGGCCGTCGGTATAGAAGCAGAGCAACGCTCCGGGTGGTATGTCGACGGTGCTCGTCCTCCGGCGCGGTTCGATCGTCACGCCCAGTGGCGGCCCGATCGGGACGTCGAGCAGGACCGCCGGCTCGCCGGGCAGCGCCAGCATCGGCGGGGGATGACCGGCCGAGCAGACGTGCATCCGGTCGAACGACGGCTCGATCATCGCGTAGAGCACCGTCGCCATCGTCTCCGGCACGAACTGCCGGCCACCGCGATCGACCTTCGCCAGCGTTTCTGCCGGATCGCCGCTGTCGATGGCGTAGGACCGCAGGGCGGTACGGAACCGCATCATGGCCACGGCCGCATCCAGCCCGTGGCCCACGACGTCACCGATCGCCACACACAGCCATCCGGACGGCAGTATGAAGACGTCGTACCAGTCGCCGCCGACGCCCTGCTCGGCCGGAATGTAACGGGCGGCGAACTCGACGCCCGGTGTCACCGGCAGGCTGCTCTGCAGCAGGCTGCGTTGCAATGTCGTCGCCGCCGCTCGGTCGACCTCGGAGAGTCTCGCCCGGACGGCGATACCCACCCAGTCGGAGACGGACTCCAACATGGCGACATCGGCAGGGGTGAACTGTCGCGGAGTCAGCGTTCCGACGTGCAGAACCCCGATCAGCGTCCCCTTCACCAGCAACGGGACGCCGAGCAGAGCCTGGATCCCGATCTCCTGCAGGATCGGGTTGACCACGGTGCCCTCGTCGACCTCGTCGAGAATGACGGGCTTCTTCTGCGCCGCGATACGTCCGGCGAATCCCGCCCCGACCGGTATGCGGACGCCCTGGCGGACCTCCTCCTCGAGGCCGCTGGCGGCCGTGGCGACGAGCTGCCGCCCGCTCGAATCGAGCAGCAGTACCGCCGCCGTGTCGGTTTTCAGCACCTGGCGGACCCGATCGAGCAGGTCGACCAGCAGGTCCTCGATGTCGAATCTGGCGATTCCGAGGTCGGCGAATGCACCCAGGTGGCTATGGGTCGAACCGACGTCGCTGCCGGTATCCGCGCCCGCTGGCATAGTCAGAGGCTAGCCGTGATCCGGCCCGGTTCAGCCCGATACGGCGGCTCCGGGCGGGGAATCGAGGACTGTGACGCCGTCAGGCGCCGGGCCAAGACCTTCGCGGGTCTTTGGTACGCCGCATGAGGTCGGCGGTGGCGTCGAGCATCTCCTGCGCCATTGTCGCGTGCTCGTCACAGAGCATCAGATCCGGCACATCCTCGGTCAGCATCGCCGTCGTCGTCTGCGCCGGGCATCGTTGTCCCGCCGGCGTCGATGCCTGGCATTGGTAGGGGTAGCCACCCTCAGTGATCATGACGTCTCGTTATCCCCGTCCGCCGGGTCCGCGGACGGAAAGATGCGGCTCTCGACCAGGTGCATGCCGAGCAGGAAGGTGAGCAGGACCAGCGGCGTGCAGATGCTGAGCCAGAACATCGTCACACGTCCAGTCTGCGGCGGTGACAGGGGCATCGCGGTGGTGTTCTCCGAGCGTTCCGACAGACTTCACCCGCGTCGTCGGGGAGGGCAGTCGTCGAGCCTGGCTAGAGAGGCGCATCTGCCCGGTCCCGGTGCCGCTCGCTGCCCGCCTGGGTGGCCGCGCGGTCGCCGGCAGGCTGCTCTTCGCCGTGTGCGATGACCGTGCCGGCTCCCGTGCGGAACGGGATCTCGTGCTCGAGCTGGTCGACGTCGGCGGCGACGTCGGATGCCTTGGGCGCACGCCGGATGGCATTGGTCAGGAGTACGGCGAGAACGGCGACGACACAGCCCATGACGACGCCGGCGGCGACATGGTTGCCCATGGTCGTCACCGTGAAGATCAGTGCGGCCACGACGCCGGCGAAGGGGAGCGTGATCACCCACGCGATGATCAATCGACCGAAAATTCCCCAGTTCACCGTGGTTTTCCGGTTCGTCGTACCCACCCCGGTGATCGCTCCGGCCACCGTATGGGTGGTGGACACCGGCGCGCCGAGCGCGGTCGAACCGAACAGCGCGACAGCGGCGGACACCTCCGCGGCGAAGCCGCTGACCGGTCGTAGTTGCGTGATCTTCAGGCCCATTGTCCGGACGATCCGCCAGCCGCCGGAGAGCGTGCCGAGCGCGATGGCGGACTCGGCGACGAGGGCGACCCAGATCGGAATGTGCAGCGTCGAACCGGCCGATTTCGCCAGGTGTCCGGTGGCGACCAGGAGACCGGCGATGACGCCCATCGTCTTCTGCGCGTCGTTCGCGCCGTGCCCGAGCGAGACCGCGGCGGAGCTGGCCAGCTGCAGTGTCCGGAAGCCGCGCTCCGTCCGGCCGACGTCGCGGCGCCCGAAGGCCGCCCGCAGCACGAGCATCACCAGGCCGCCGAGCAGCATCCCTACCACCGGGCTGAGCACGATGAAGATGGCCGTCTTCTCCAGGCTCGACGCCTTGATCGCGTCCATACCGCCGGAGGCGAGACCCGCTCCGACGAGACCGCCGACCAGAGCGTGCGAGGACGACGTGGGCAGCCCACGCCACCAGGACAGGTAGTTCCAGATGATCGCGCCGAGCAGGGCGGAGAAGACCACGGCGAGTCCGAAGTACTGCGACTTCACCGTCGACGCGACCGTGTTGGCCACCGCCGTACCGAAGACCATGAACGCGACGAAGTTGAACGCCGCCGCCCACAGCACCGCGAGCCGGGGCCGGAGCACCCGCGTGGCCACGATGGTCGAGATGGAGTTTGCCGAGTCGTGGAACCCGTTCGTGTAGTCGAACAGCAGCGCCAGGATCACCAACCCGACGACGCTGACAGTCGTCACGCTCACTGCAGGCCTCCTTCCGCCGACGAAACCGGCACTGAGGGCCGGCACGGACGGAGCCAAGCCAATGTCGGTGAACAGCAGGCGAACTGAAGGTGGCGGCCGAGCGAGCGCGGCGCGGAGACTCGGAAGCTAATCTCCGACTAGACCGGTCGGCTTACTT
The DNA here is from genome assembly GCA_036497565.1 of Mycobacteriales bacterium. Taxonomy (NCBI): domain Bacteria; kingdom Bacillati; phylum Actinomycetota; class Actinomycetes; order Mycobacteriales; species Mycobacteriales bacterium. Next base: position 15,759 of record DASXJE010000034.1, on the reverse strand, counting down.
GACATTGCGGTCTTCCGGGATGAAAGGTTGTCTGGGTATGACGTCAGGTACGCGCCTATGGGAGGAACCGCATGACCCAGCTGAGGGAAGACCCCTCCGAGCTCGGCACCGAGACGGGCTACGAGCGGATCGACGTGCAGAAGGTGGGCGGATCCATCGGCGCGGTCGTGAGCGGCCTGGCCATCGGCCCCGGCCTCGACCCGGCGTCGGTCGCCGAGTTCCGGTCCGCGTTGCTCCGGCACAAGGTCGTGTTCCTGCGCGACCAGCTGCATGCCACCGACGCAGACCAGCGTTCGTTCGCCGAACAACTCGGCACCGTCACCAAGCCGCACCCGACGGTCAGCGGCGACGGTGACGCGGTGCTGCCCATCGACTCCGACTACAGCAAGGCCAACAGCTGGCACACCGACGTGACCTTCGTCGACCGGGCTCCGGCCATCAGCATCCTGCGGGCGATCAGCCTCCCGCCCTACGGCGGCTCCACGGTGTGGGCCAACACGGTTGCGGCGTACCAGCGGCTGCATCCAGCCCTGAGCGCCCTCGTCGGATCGCTGCGCGCGGTGCACTCGAATGTCTACGACTACGCGGCCGAGCGGCCCCAGGTCGGCGGGATCGACGTCAAGGAGCAGGAATACCGCGACGCGTTCCGGCACCAGGAGTTCATCACCGAACACCCCGTCGTGCGGATCCACCCGGAGACCGGTGAGCCGTCGTTGCTGCTCGGCCACTTCGTGCGGTCATTCGTCGGGCTGAGCAGCACCGACTTCCAGGATCTCTTCGGCCTGCTGCAGCGCCACATCACCCGGCTGGAGAACACCGTCCGGTGGAACTGGCGGCCGGGCGACATCGCGATCTGGGACAACCGGGCCACCCAGCACTACGCCGTCGCCGATTACGACGACCTGCCGCGGCTGCTGCACCGCATCACCATCGCCGGCGACATTCCGGTCGGCATCAACGGTGACACCAGCGTCGTCATCAAGGGCGACTCGAGCAACTACGCGCGGTCGGCCGCCTGAGCACGGACCCAGGAGGCCACGTCGCGGGCGACGTCGTCCGGCCCGCCCTTCTCGGTGCTGAAGACGATGTCGCCCGCTGCCCGTAGGTGGCCGGCGAATTCGATGTGCTCGTCGACATTGCGCTCCCGCCACGCCGGTCGCGCCTCCAACCGCGCCCGGCGAACGTCATCGGCGCAGTCGAGTACGGCGATGTGGATCTGGCCGATCCACTTGCGAGCCGGGAGCGGATCGACCTGGGCGCGGGAGAACGGTCCGAGCAGGACGGTGGGACGCCCCGCCTGCGCGACGGCATGTGCCACCGCGAGCCACGTGTCGCGGAAGTTGACCCAGTCCATCGTCTCGCCACCACACAGGCGACCGACCGGGTCGATCAACCAGTCGACGTCGAAGACGCCGTACTCGGGCAGGGCATCCACCAGGTACGGGAAGATCGTGGTCTTCCCGGAACCTGAGGCGCCGGTCACCAAGAAGACAGGAGCGGTGCGGGCCCGTTCGGTCGACCCGCACTGGGGGCATCGCGCCAGCGGCGGCTCGGACATCATGATCACGGGCTCCACGCAGACCTGGCAGTAGTGCATCGGGACAGGGTGCCACCGTGCGGCCCCGGATGCGCCCCGGATGCGCCCCGCCCACTTGCCCCCCGCTCCATCACCCCGTGATCAAGAGGGGATTCCGACACGAAACGCCGTACGAATCCCCTCTTGATCATGGGGAGATGGGCGGGAGGGACGGTCCTGCGACGGTGGCGCGCGGGTGTTGACGGGGCGGTGGGCGTGGCCGGAGGCTTACCCGGGCCCCCGGATGGACGGAGACGAGCAGGGATGACGACCGAGCCGTGGCAGTGGGACGAACCGATCTGGCGGGCGCACGTCGACCGCGTGCGGGCGGGCCGCCGGCTGGCGCCGGCCTGGCCCGGTGGTGCGCGGGTGGCCGTTGCGTTGTCATTCGACTCCGACCACGAGACGATTCCCTTGCGGGAAGGGGAAACCCGGCCCGGCAAGCTTTCCCAGGGCGAATACGGCTCGCGGGTCGCAGCACCCCGGATCCTCGCGGCGCTCGGCCGGTACGGCGTACCGGCCACCTTCTTCATGCCGGCGGTCTCCGCCCTGCTGCACCCGGCCGAGGCCCGGGACTACATCTCGGCCGGGCATGAGGTCGCGGCGCACGGCTGGATCCACGAACGGAACATCTTGCTCTCGCCGTCGGACGAGGCGGACCTCTTCGTGCGCTCGTTGGACGCCCTCGAGCAGGTGACGGGGGTCCGCCCGGTCGGCGTGCGTACGCCGTCCTGGGACTTCTCCGACGCGACCCTGGACATCATCGTCAAAGCGGGCCTGCGCTACGACTCGTCGTTGATGGCCGACGACGACTGCTACGAACTGGTGTCGAACGGCACGCCGACCGGGGTCGTCGAGGTGCCGGTCGAGTGGATCCGCGACGACGCCCCGTACTTCACGATGGATAGGCACACCTCGTCGCGGCCCTACACCGCACCGCGCGACGTGCTCCGACTCTGGCAGGACGAGTTCGACGCCGCGCGGGCGGCCGGCGGACTGTTCCAGCTGACGATGCACCCGCACGTCATCGGGCACCGCTCGCGCATGGTCATACTGTCCGAACTGATGACCTACATAACCGGTTTCGGCGACGCGTGGTTCGCCACCCATGCCCAGCTCGCCACCCAGGTCCGGACCCAACTCGCGGCCGAGCAGTTGCCCGCGTGAGCGGGGATGCTTCGGCGACCAGCGGCAAGGTGACGGACTGGATCGCCGAGCACACCGCCGACATGCTCGACGATCTTCGCGAGTACGTCGGCATCGAGACCCCGAGCGACGACGTCGACGCGCTGCGCCGCGGACGGGAGTGGGTCACCGCGTGGGTGACCGACCGACTCGGACCGGCGTCGTCGGCGACGACCCACGGTGGGGGAGAGCACGGCGACACGGTGGTCCTGGACTTCGACGCGGACGGTGTCGGCGGGGTGACCGTGGCGATGCTCGCGCACTACGACACCGTGTGGCCCGTCGGGACACTGGCGGCCATCCCGTTCTCGGTCAGCGACGACACGATCCGCGGGCCGGGGGTCTTCGACATGAAGGCGGGGCTCGTCCAGGCGGTGTGGGCCGTCCAGGCGCTTTCCGCGCTGGGTCTGCCCCGTCCGGCGCTGCGCCTGGTGCTCAACGGCGACGAGGAGATCGGCAGCCTGTCCTCCCGGCCGGTGATCGAGGACGCCTGCCGCGATGCGACCGAGGTCCTCGTCTTCGAGGCGAGCGCCGGTGGCGCAGTCAAGACGGCCCGCAAGGGTGTCGGGATCTTCGACGTCACGCTGACCGGCGTCGAGGCACACGCGGGCCTCGACCCCACAGCCGGTGCAAGTGCGATCACCGCACTGGCCGCGCTCGTCGACGACGTCCACGCCCTCACCGATCTCGAGGCCGGCACGACCGCCAACGTCGGCCTCGTGCACGGTGGCACCCGCCGTAATGTGACCGCGGGCCAGGCGATCGCGGGCGTCGACATCCGGGTCGCGGTCCAGACCGAGAGCGACCGGGTCGAGCACGCCCTGCACGGTTGGCGACCGGCAGATCCGCGGGTGCAGGTGCGGATCGACGGGGGATGGAACCGTCCGGTCATGGCCCGCAGCGCCGGTACAGCGGCGCTCTACGAGCGGGCCCGCTCCCTGGCCGCCGATCTCGGGTTCGACCTGCGGGAGGTGTCGGTGGGCGGGGCGAGTGACGGGAACTTCGCCGCGGCGCTCGGCCGACCGGTCCTGGACGGGCTGGGCGCGGTCGGCGACGGAGCCCACGCTCGCAGCGAGCACGCGACCGTGTCCGGCATGGTCTACCGCGCGACGCTCACGGCTGCGCTGCTTTCGTCGCGCGGTTGAGTCAGCAGCCGTCGCCGCCGGCCTGGGGCACGACGTCGGGCTGCAGTCCGATCGAGGCCCGCAGCCATAGCCGGTAGGTGTCGCGGTTGAACGCCGACGAGTACGAGGTGTACTCGAAGCAGCCGCCCTGGTGCAGGCCGCCGATCACACCCTTGACCAGCGTGATCCGGGTGCCGGGAACGGTGGCGAGCCACGGACTGCCGCTGCTGCCGCCGACGTACCCGTGGCAGTTGAAGGACGGGTATCCCGACGTGAGATAGGTCGGGACGGTGCAGCGGATCGGCTGGTCGTTGATGCCGGAATTGTAGGCAATGTCGGTGACCCGCTGACCGGGTCGCGGGGCGAACCAGAGTCGGTTGGCCCCGGTGACCTGCTGCACCCCGACGAGGTGGCGGCCGCGCTGCTGGTCGGCGACCTGCAGGATGGCGTAGTCGTGCTGCGGGTCCTGCGCGGAGATCCAGGACGGATCGACGTATGCGTGGGTGACGGTCCATACGCCGTAGGGCGTCTTGCCGGCGTCGTAACCCGGGGCGAACTGCCACCCGGCCGCGGTGCCGGAGACACAGTGCGCAGCGGTCAGAATGAGGTCACGGCGCGGACTGCTGATCACGCTCGCCGTGCAGCCGTGCCGGTGGGTGAGTCCGCTTTGGAACAACGGGCCCACCGTCGGGGTACCGCTGAACGTCTGTGCCGTCGGCGTACCGGGTGGTGCGGGCGGATCGGCTGCTGCCACGGGCGCCGTCAACAGCGTGGTCGCCAGCAGCGACGCCGTGGCGGCGAGCACCGCCACGATGAAGGGGCGCTTGCGCATCGCCGTTCTCCGATCCGAAGTCCTCGACCGCCTCAAGCCCCCGAGTGGGCCGTGGAGAGCCTATCCGGAGATCGGGCCGTGGCAAGGCCGGCGCCCAGCCGGTTACGCCGGTCGGGTTGTGGCCATCATCGGACGCTGTACTCGCGTCCCAGGCCTGATTGTGCGAGTAGGACGCACGATGTCGGCCGGCGACGGCTTCTCCGCCGGGGACGGGCCGGGTTGTGGCCATCATCGGACGCTGTACTCGCATCCGGAGCCGGATTTTGCGAGTAGCGCGTCCGATGTTCGGTGCGGGGGCGGGTCGAGGGTCGAGGCTATCGGTCGGCCGGGTGGTCGCCATCATCGTGCGCCGTACTCGCATCCGGTGTCTGATTGTGCGAGTAGGACGCACGATGTCGGCGCTAGAGCTCGCGGTCGACGGCGAACTGGTCGAGTTCGTGCGGGAGCTGAGGAACCAACCCGGAGCCGACATCGGCGTGCATGCAAGCATCTCGGTCGCCCAGGCACTGCTAGCCGCGGGCGCCGTCGACGAGCTCAGGTTGGTGATCGCACCGACGATCGCGGGCAGCGGGCGGAGGCTACTCGACGGCTTGCCGCCGATTCGGCTCGAGTCGATCTCAAGCACGGCGTCACCGACTGGCCATCTGCTCGTCGACTACGGCGTCATCCGATAGTGACCACGTACGACTAGATGTCGTAGTACATCGCGAACTCGTGCGGGTGCGGCCGGAGCCGGATCGGGTCGATCTCGTTGGTGCGCTTGTAGTCGATCCAGGTGCCGATCAGGTCCGGGGTGAAGACACCGCCCTCGAGGAGGTACTCGTGGTCGTCCTCGAGGTTGGTCAGGACCGCGTCGAGTGACGCGGGAACCTGCGCCACCGACAGCGCCTCTTCCGGCGGCAGCTCGTAGAGGTCCTTGTCGATCGGCTCCGGCGGCTCGACCTTGTTCTTGATCCCGTCGAGGCCGGCCATCAGCATCGCGGAGAAGGCGAGATAGGGGTTGCACGAGGGGTCGGGCACCCGGAACTCCACCCGCTTGGCCTTCGGGTTGGCGCCGGTGATCGGGATGCGGCAGCAGGCCGACCGGTTGCGCTGCGAGTAGACGAGGTTGATCGGGGCCTCGTAGCCGGGCACCAGGCGGTGATAGGAGTTCGTGGTCGGGTTGGTGAACGCCAACAGCGACGGTGCGTGGCTGAGCAGGCCGCCGATGTAGTGGCGCGCGGTGTCGGACAGGCCGCCGTAGCCGATCTCGTCGTAGAAGAGCGGGCTGCCGTCCTTCCACAGGCTCTGGTGGCAGTGCATCCCGGAGCCGTTGTCGCCGAAGAGCGGCTTGGGCATGAAGGTCGCGGTCTTGCCGTTGCGCCAGGCGACGTTCTTCACGATGTACTTGAAGAGCATCAGCGAGTCGGCACCGCGCAGCAGGGTGTCGAACTTGTAATTGATCTCGGCCTGTCCAGCGGTGCCGACCTCGTGGTGCGCCCGCTCGATCTCCAGGCCCACGCCCTGCAACGCCACAACCATCTCATCGCGCAGATCGGCGAAGTGGTCGTACGGCGGCACCGGGAAGTAGCCACCCTTGGGCCGCACCTTGTAGCCCCGGTTGCCGCCCTCCTCCTCGCGGCCGGTGTTCCACGAGCCGGCTTCGGAGTCGATGTGGTAGTAGCCCTCGTTGGTCGCCGTGTCGTAGCGGACCGAGTCGAAGACGTAGAACTCGGCCTCGGGCCCGAAGTAGGCGGTGTCGGCGATGCCCAGGCCGGCGAGGTAGTCCTCGGCCTTCTTCGCGACGTTGCGCGGGTCGCGGCTGTAGGCCTCGCGGGTCAGCGGGTCGTGGATGAAGAAGTTGATGTTGAGCGTCTTCTCGGCCCGGAACGGGTCTACGACCGCTGACTTCGCGTCGGGCAGCAGCAGCATGTCCGACTCGTGGATCTCCTGGAAGCCCCGGATCGACGAGCCGTCGAAGGCCAAGCCGTCGCTGAACGTGTCCTCCGACACGCTGCTGGCCGGGACCGTGAAGTGCTGCATGACGCCGGGCAGGTCGCAGAACCGTACGTCGACGAACGCGATCTCCTCGCGCTCGATGTAACGCAGCACCTCGTCGGGGTTGGTGAACATCCGTCCTCCGGTGGCAGTGATCGGTCCCTTGACCATAGGCGGGACGCGTTGCCCGGTCATGTCCCGGGTGTTTCCGACGCGTTACGCCGCCGCTCGCGCAAGCTTATCCGGCGGTTACGCTCGGGTCGTGACGCTGCCTGCCGGTTATCGGGGTCAGCGGCTCGGGCTGCCCCCGGAGGGGACCGGGTCGCTCGCGTCGACCGGGTCCCGGCTGGTGGGATTCGTGATCGACGCGGTCCTGTCCGCGTTGGTCGCCGGACTGTTCACGGCGCCGCACCTTCCGGGCAACGTCAGTTTGATCGTGTTTGCGGCCGAATACATCCTGTTCGGCGCTTTCTTCGCCCAGACGCCGGGCATGCGGGTCGTGGGAGTCCGGCTCGTGCGGGTCGACGGGGCCGACGGGCCGGCCCGGATCGGGCTGCCGCGGGCCGTCGTACGCACGGTGATGCTGATGCTGATCGTCCCGGCGATCATCACCGACGCCGACGGGCGCGGGGTGCACGACCGCCTCGCGGGGACCGCGGTGGTGCGGTCCTGAGCGGCTAGCGCCGCCGGATCGACCGTTCGTTGATGTTGCGCTGGGCGCGGGGCGGCACCGGACCCTTGGGCATGCCGGCCGCCTTGCCGCCGCCGAGCGCCTGCAGCCGCTTTTCGAGGGCACCGATCTGCTTGGTGTTGATGTTGCGCGGCAGCTTGACCAGGTAGGAGGACAGCCGCTTGAGCGGCACCTGCTCCGCCTCGTCGCCGACGATGATGTCGTAGATCGGGGTGTCGCCGGCGACCCGGGCGACCCGGCGCTTCTCCTGCGCGAGCAGGCTGCGCACCCGCAGCGGCGAGCCTTCGGCGATCAGGACGACGCCGGGCTTGCCGATCACCCGGTGGACGGTGTCGAGCTGCGCGTTGCCGGCCACCGACGGGCTGGTCCGCCAGTCGCCGCGCATGCTCTGCAGCACCCAGGCGGCCGCACCCGGCTGACCTTCGACCTGGGTGTACGCCGCCCGCTGAGCCCGCCGACCGAAGATCATCATCGCGGACAGGGCGCCGATCAGCACCGCCGGGACGATGTAGAGCAGGGTGTGATGGACCAGGAAGCCGGCGAGTTCGATCAGGCCGGCGACCACCACGAAGGTGACCAGCATGTAGGGGATCAGGCGCTTGTCCCGCTTGCGGGTGATCGAGAACGCCGTACGGATCTGGCGCAGGCGCTCCATCCGTCCGACCGATTCACCGCCGGCCTTGCCCGATTTGCCGCCCCGGTTGCCATCCCCACTCGTCGAGTCGGGCTTCGCGCCCTTCGGTTGCCTGGCCATGCCAGCAAGGATAGGGCGCTACGGCGATCGTCGTGTGACCGGTCGAGACCCCACTAGCCGAATGTGCGGGGTGCGCGGGTGAGTTCTCGTTATCCGGCGTGGCGGTCCCACTGCGGCCCGATGGACTGCCACTCGGTCTCCCAGCCCTGGATCCGGCGCCGATCCAGCAGCCACCGACTGCTGCGCCGGACGATCTCGAGCACACAGGTGACCGCGACCATCAGGCCGACGCCGGCCGATACGGCGATCGCGAAGATCGCGCCCGACGACGCGGGTGGCATGCTCGGCCGGCCCGCGGCGTCGAGCCAGACCCGCACCGCGTCGCCCGCGCGGTCTCCGGGCATCGCCTGAACCTTGCCGAGGTGGACCTTGCCGTCCGCACCGGTCCATCGGGCCTGCTCCCGCGGCCCCGCCGCGGGGTCGTCGGCCTGCCCGACCGTCGCCGGGACCCGGGCGTCCTGCAGCAGCTTCGCGGTCACCCAATGCCCGCCGACCCGCGTCTGCGAGGCGTCGGCGAGGCCGTGCACGTAGAGGGAGCTGGCCACCGACGCGGCGAGCGGCATGGCGGCGAGAAAGAGGATCAGCAGAAAGCTGGCGATGAGGCTCTCGACGCCGTCCGCACGCCGGTGCATGGGGTTGTGCCACCAGCACAGATATCGCGCCGGACGTAACAGCCGTGACACCGTGTGCCGACGCAGGATCGACATGCCCGCCCCCGAGGTCGTTCCGCTGATGCCAGTGTGGCGGATGAGGGGCCGGTTGCGGGGTCTTTGCGCCGGTTCAACCGGCGTTCTGCTCGTGCCACCGCTCGATGAGCCCAGGCAGCTCCGTGCGGAGGTAGTCGAAGAAGCCCATCGTCTCGCCCAGCCGCCGCCCGGCAGGTGTCTGCGGCCCGACCGCGGAGATGCCGTCACGCATGCTGTCGATCCACCGGGCGTAGCGCTGATCCTGCCGGGCGAAGACCTCGTACCAGACGTCGCTGTAGAGGCGGTAGACGTCGCGACGGCTGCCGGGTTGGCGCCCGCGCGCGACCAACCCGACCTGGACCAGGTAGTGCACCGCCCCGGAGATGGCGGCGGGACTGACCTCCAGCTGCTCGGCGAGCTCGGCCGAGGTGCGGGCCCCGTCGTCATCGATGAGTAGTGCGGCGAACACCCGGGCCGGCATCCGCGGCATCCCCGCCTCGGCCATGGCACTGGAGAAGCGTTCGATGAACCGGCCGACTCCGGCCTCGTCCCGGGCCGGGGCAGCGGATCGCGGGGTCTTCGTCACGTGGCTCACATTAGTACATCAAGTAACTTCACAATATTATGAATGTTGAGTACCGTCGATCTCATGGGTGACGCGATCGCCGTCTCTGGACTGGTCAAGTCGTTCGGGCACGTCCGGGCGCTGGACGGCCTGGACCTCTCGGTGGCGACGGGTGAGGTACACGGATTTCTCGGCCCCAACGGCGCCGGGAAGTCGACGACGATCCGGGTCCTGCTCGGACTGCAGCGCGCCGACGCGGGTGGGGTGACTCTGCTCGGCGGCGACCCCTGGCGGGACGCGGTCGACCTGCACCGGCGGCTCGCCTACGTTCCCGGCGACGTGACGCTGTGGCCGAACCTGTCCGGCGGGGAGACGATCGATTTGCTCGGCCGGCTGCGCGGCGGGCTGGATCCCGCGCGACGGGCCGACCTGCTCGAGCGGATGAATCTCGACCCGACGAAGCGGGTGCGCGCGTACTCGAAAGGCAACCGTCAGAAGGTCGCCCTGGTCGCCGCGCTCGCCTCCGACGTCGAACTGCTCATCCTCGACGAGCCGACGTCGGGCCTGGATCCGCTGATGGAGGAGGTCTTCCGCGAGTGCATCGTGGATGAGCGGCGACGCGGGCGCACCGTCCTGCTGTCGAGTCACATCCTCGCCGAGGTCGAGGTGCTCTGCGATCGGGTCAGCATCATCCGGGCCGGACGCACGGTCGAGAGTGGCAGCCTCGCCGACATGCGGCATCTGACGCGTACGTCGGTCACCGTCGAGGTGGATGGCGACCCGAACGTCGTCTCCAAGATCGATGGGGTGCACGGGCTGCAGATCGACGGCCATCGCGCGCAGTTCGAGGTCGACACGGCCGACATCGGCGGCGCGCTGTCGGAGCTGGTCCCCCTCGGGGTCCGGATGTTGACCGCCCAGCCGCCGACGCTCGAGGAGCTGTTCCGGCGGCATTACGAGGCAGATTCGCGATGAGCGCGTTCACCGGTACGACGCAGCTGATGAAGATCGGGCTGCGGCGGGACCGCTTCATGATTCCGATCTGGGTCTACGCTCTGGCCGCGTCGGCGATCGGTACGGCGTTCAGCTACCGCGGCCTCTACAAGACGCTCGCGTCGCGGTTGGAGTTCGCCGCCGGCGTGCGGTCCAACGGATCGACCCTCGCGCTGTACGGCCACGTCTACTCGTCGGGCACGGTCGGCGGTCTCACCGCGTGGCGCTTCGTCGGCATCGGCGCGACGCTCGCGTCGATCCTGAGCGTGCTGCTCGTGGTGCGCCATACCCGCGCCGACGAGGAGTCCGGCCGCCTCGAGCTGGTGTCCTCCGGCGCCGTGGGTCGCGGGGCACCGCTCGCGGGCGGACTGCTGATCGCCGCCGTGGCGCAGCTGACTCTCGCGGTACTGACGATGATCGGGCTGACCGTGGTGGGCCAGCCGTGGTCGGGCTCGGTGGAGTTCGGACTCGCCTGGTTGGGCACCGCGTTGGTCTTTGCCGCCGTCGCGGCGGTGACCGCGCAGCTCAGCGAGAGCGCCCGCGCCGCGAACACGCTGGCGATGAGCGTGCTGGGTGCGGCGTACCTGCTGCGGGCGATCGGCGACGCCGGCCCGTCGTGGGTGAGCTGGCTGTCCCCGGTCGGCTGGGCCCAGCAGGTGCGGCCGTACGCCGACGACAGGTGGTGGGTGCTCGCGGTGCCGGTCGCGGCGAGCGCCGTACTGACTGCGGTCGCGTTCCGGCTCGCCGCCCGCCGCGACGTCGGCACCGGCCTGGTGCCGATCCGGCCGGGCCCGGCGGTGGGGGATCGGCGCTTGTCGAGTCCGCTCGCCCTCGCCTGGCGGCTGCAGCGCGCCACGGTCGTGTCGTGGACGGTGGGGTTCGCCATCTACGGCGCCGCCATCGGCGGGATCGCCGACGGCGTGGGCGCTTTGGTGAACTCCAGCTCCGGCACCCGGGACATCATCGTCCGGATGGGCGGCCGGCATGGCCTGATCGACGCGTTCCTCGCGACCGTGATGGGGATACTCGGGATCGCTGCGGCCGCGTTCGTGGTGCAGTCGCTGCTGCGGTTGCGGTCGGAGGAGAGCGCGCAGCGGGCCGAGATCGTGTTGGCCGGCGCGGTCTCGCGGAGCCGGTGGGTGGCGAGCCACGTCGTCGTCGCGGTGTCCGGATCCGCGCTGATGCTGGCCGCGGGCGGTCTCGCCGCCGGAATCACCCACGGCGTGCGCGCGCACGACCTCGCCGGTCAGCTGCCGCGGGTGCTGGCCGGAGCCGTGATCCAGCTGCCTGCGGTGTGGGTGCTCGCCGGCGCCGTGCTGCTGCTGTACGGCGTCCTGCCGCGCGTGGTCGCGGCGGCGGCCTGGGCGCTGCTCGGCGTCTTCCTGCTCCTCGGCCAGCTCGGCCCGGTGCTCCGCCTGCCCGGCTGGGCGCTGGACGCGTCGCCGTTCACCCACCTGCCGAAGCTTCCCGGCAGCACGGTCGTCGTCCTGCCGTTGGCGACGTTGGTGATCGTGGCGGTGGTTCTCACCGCGGTGGGGATGACCGGCGCGGCCCGTCGCGACATCGCCTGACGGCGACCCGCCGTACGGTCAGCCGGCGGTCGTCGTCACCCGGCGGTTGTCGAGGGCCTGCTGGTAGAGCCGGCCGGCGCGGTACGACGACCGCACCAGCGGCCCGCTCATCACGCCGACGAACCCGATCTCGTCGGCTTCCTCGCGCAGCTCGGTGAACTCCTCGGGCTTCACCCACCGCTCGACCGGGTGGTGCCGCGACGAGGGACGGAGGTACTGGGTGATGGTGAGCAGCTCGCAGCCGGCGTCGTAGAGGTCCTGCATCGTCTGCGACACCTCGGCGCGCTCCTCGCCCATGCCGAGGATCAGGTTGGACTTGGTGATGAGGCCGGCGTCGCGGGCGGCGCGGATCACGTCCAGCGACCGCTGGTAGCGGAAGCCGGGGCGGATCCGGCGGAAGATGCGCGGCACGGTCTCGACGTTGTGCGCGAACACCTCGGGCGCCGCGTCGAAGACCTGCGCGAGCAGGTCGGGCTTGGCGGAGAAGTCGGGGGTGAGCAGCTCGACGCCGGTGCCCGGGTTGAGCCCGTGGATGGCGCGCACCGTCTCGGCGTAGAGCCAGGCGCCCTCGTCGGGCAGGTCGTCGCGGGTGACGCCGGTGATGGTGGCGTAGCGCAGCCCCATCGCCTGCACGCTCTCGGCGACCCGGCGCGGCTCGTCCCGGTCGAGCGGATCCGGCTTGCCGGTGTCGATCTGGCAGAAGTCGCAGCGCCGGGTGCACTGGTCGCCGCCGATCAGGAACGTGGCCTCGCGGTCTTCCCAGCATTCGTAGATGTTGGGGCAGCCGGCCTCTTCACAGACCGTGTGCAGGCCTTCACGGCGTACCAGGCTCTTGAGCTCGGTGTACTCCGGGCCCATGCGCGCCTTGACCTTGATCCACGGCGGCTTGCGCTCGATCGGCGTCTCGGAGTTGCGCACCTCGAGACGCAGCATGCGTCGGCCTTCGGGCTCCACAGCTGTCACGCTGCCCAGCGTACGCGGCGGCTATGGGGCGGCTGCCACCTGCGGGAGCTGCGCCAGGGCGGCGTCGAGGTCGGACTGGGACAGCTGGTGGTCGACCATCTCGCCGGCCAGGAAGCTGCCGTACGCCGGGAGGTCGAGGTGACCGTGGCCACACAGCGCCGTGAGGATGACCTTCTCCTCGCCGGTCTCCTTGCAGCGCAGCGCCTCCTCGATGCAGGCGGCCAGGGCGTGGGTCGGCTCGGGGGCCGGGATGATGCCCTCGGTGCGGGCGAACTGGACGCCGGCGGTGAAGCACTCGATCTGCGTCTTCGCGGTGGCCTCGAGCAGCCCCAGCTCGACGATGTGGGAGATCAGCGGGGACATGCCGTGGTAGCGCAGGCCGCCGGCGTGGATCGGATCGGGGACGAAGTCGTGGCCGAGGGTGTGCATCTTCATCAGCGGGGTCATGCCGGCGACATCGCCGAAGTCGTAGGCGTAGGTGCCCTTGGTGAGGCTCGGGCAGGCGGCCGGCTCGACCGCGCGGATGACCGGGTCGATGCGTCCGGCGAGCTTCTCCCGCAGGAACGGGAACGACAGCCCGGCGAAGTTGGACCCACCACCGGTGCAGCCGACGATGACGTCGGGGGTGACGCCGACCTTCGCGAACTGCAGCAGCGCCTCCTCACCGATGATGGTCTGGTGCAGCAGCACGTGGTTGAGGACGCTGCCGAGGGCGTAGTTGGTGTCCGGGTTCTGCGCCGCCACCTCGACGGCCTCGCTGATCGCGATGCCCAGGCTGCCGGGGGAGTCGGGCTGCTCGGCGAGGATCGCGCGCCCGGCGTTGGTGAGATCGGACGGGCTCGGGTGGATCGTGCCGCCGAACGTTTCGATCATGATCTTGCGGTAGGGCTTCTGGTCGTAGGAAGCCCGCACCTGCCAGATCTCGGCCTCGAGGCCGAACTGCGCGCAGGCGAAAGCGAGCGCGGTGCCCCACTGCCCGGCGCCGGTCTCGGTGGTGAGCCGTCGTACGCCGGCCTTGGCGTTGTAGTAGGCCTGCGGTACGGCGGTGTTGGGCTTGTGTGAGCCGGCCGGGCTGACGCCTTCGTACTTGTAGTAGATCTTCGCCGGCGTACCGAGGGCGCGCTCGAGGCGGTGGGCGCGGTAGAGCGGCGACGGCCGCCAGAGCCGGTAGACGTCGAGCACCTCGTCGGGGATATCGACGTACCGCTCGGTCGTGACCTCCTGGGCGATGAGGTCCATCGGGAACAGCGGCGCGAGGTCGTCCGGGCCGACCGGCTGACCGGTGCCGGGATGCAGCACCGGCGGTAGCGGGCTGGGCAGGTCGGCGAGCAGGTTGTACCAGCGGCGCGGCATCTCCGACTCGTCGAGCAGGATCTTCGTGGGTTCGGTCATGGCGATCTCCTGGAACCGGCGGCCTCTTCCCAGGACCCTAGCCGTCCGCGCCGCCTGCGTCGGCCCGCGTTGGTCCGCGCCGTCGCCCGACTCCGGTGATCAAGAGGGGATTTCCGGTGCGAAACGCCGTACGAATCCCCTCTTGATCATGAGTGTGGACGACGTCGGTGCGCACGCGGTGATCTTCGGCATCCTTCTGCGGTGGGCTGGGAGGCGGTGCTGCGGCAGGGGGAGAAGGTCGCGCGCTATGCCGACCTGGTCGATGCCGGCCTCAGCATGAGCACGTTGCGGTCGCGGGTGCGTTCCGGTCGCTGGCAGCGGGTGTTGCCCGGTGTCCTCGTCGCGCACTCGGGACCCATGTCGGCGCGGCAGCGGTGGCGGGCGGGACTTGCGTACGCCGGGCCGGGTGCCGTGTTGAGCTACCGCAGCGCGGCGCACCTGCACGGACTACGGATCGTCGAACGAGACGTAGAGGTGACGGTGCCGCATGGTTGTCGTCGTCCACCGAGCGGATTCGTCGTCGTGCACCAGGCGTTGGTCCCGGTTGTCTGCGTCGTGCGGGTAGGGCTGCCGTGCACCGATGCCGCGCGAACGTTGGTCGACGTCGCCTGCCGACTGCCCCTTCGTGGTGACGTGCGCGCCATGGTGTCCGACGCGGTGCAACGCCGTCTCGTCGACGTGGACGACCTGCGCGCGCAGGTCGATTCCGCCCCACCCAACGGATCGCGCTGGCTCCGGCTCACTCTCGACGAGGTCGTGGCCGGCGCCAGGTCGGCGGGTGAAGCCGAGTTTCTCCAGCTGATACGCCGCGCTCGGCTACCCGAGCCGGAGTGGAACGCCACAGTACACACTGCTTCCGGCAGCTACGTCGTCGATGCGTTGTGGCGGAAGCAACGGGTCGGTGGCGAGGTGGACGGCATGGCGTGGCACCTCGACGCGGCGTCCTGGGAACAGGATCTGCGGCGGCAGAACCACATTCACGCGGCCGGTTTCACGCTGCTCCGGTTTCCGGTACGACGGCTGCGGGACGATCCGCTCGGTGTGATCGACGACCTCCGCGCTGCCCTCTGTGTGCCGCAGCCGCCGCCCCATCTCCCATGATCAAGAGGGGATTCGTACGGCGTTTCGTGTCGAAATCCCCTCTTGATCATGGGAGGGGAGGAGGGCGGGTTCGGGGGCGAGCAGGCCGCGGAGTCGGGGCACGACTGCCTCCTGCGCCGCGGCGACGGAGACGTCACGGCCGAGTTCGGCGGACAGGGATGTCACGCCGGCGTCGGTGATGCCGCACGGCACGATCCGGCCGTACTCGGTGAGGTCGGGGTCGCAGTTGAGTGCGAAGCCGTGCATCGTCACGCACTTGCTGACCCGTACGCCGATCGCGGCGACCTTGCGATCCGGGCCGCGGTCGTCGGCGGTGACCCACACGCCGGTGCGGCCGTCGACCCGGGTG
>DASXJE010000033.1 GCA_036497565.1 Mycobacteriales bacterium | reverse complement strand
CTCGAAGGAGATCCACATGACAGTGAGTTCATTCAGCGACCTGCCGCTTGCCGATCGTTCCCGACGCTGGAACGGCGGCGCGGCCGAGAAGCGCGTCCGCAAGTGGGCTGATGCCCAGGACGGGCCGAACGCCAAGTACCGCAAGGCCCACCTGTGGTACGACGCCAAGAAGAAGGACGAGTTCACCGGCTACAAGCTGCTCATCGCCGATGTCATTGACGGTGACCTCAAAGCCGTGCCACGCGCCATCATCGCGGCAGCGGGAATCGTCGACGGCGCCCGGGGCGGTCTCAACGTCCCGGACGCCGATCTGCCGAAGCTGCGCCGTCATCTTGGCCGCTACTACAGCAAGATGGATGAGCAGCCACCCTGGAAGTAGCCGTCAGGCCAGCGCGACGGCCGCATCGGGTTCGACGACGCGGAAGGTGAACGACTCCTCGAGGTAGAGGTGGACCTGGTCGGTGTCGTGGTGGCTGTAGCCGATGGAGATGTCCTGCCCGACGTCGAGCAGGAAGTCTCCGCCACGCTGGCTGGCGACGACGGCACCGTCGATGCCGGGCGTCCAGAGCACCGTGCCACCGAGAATGCGGGTGAGGTGGTCAAGCAGCAGATAGCCGCCGTGCTCGGTGGTTTCGATGATCCGCGTGTAGAGCGCCGGACTCAGTGCCAACGTGTACGGGCCTTCGACGCCGGCGCTGCGCAGCCGGTCGACGGCGACCGCGACGACGTCCGGGTAGCGGCCGCAGTCCGTGCCGAGCTCGGCGCCGGAATGGGACGACGCCGTCGCGATGCCCTCGATGCCGGCGGCGGCCCAGCCGTGGAACACCGCCCGATTCTCGATCAGGGCTGCGGCGTGGGCAGCGCGGTCGAGGTCGTCGAAATCGGGGTCGAGCGCACCGCGCTGGATGTCGTCGATCTCCGCACGGGCGACGGTGAAGGGCACTCGCACCTCGGTCAGCGGCAGCACCCGCCGTTGCCGGGCCCTGACCCCGCGCGTAGCGCCGGCGGCCGCATCCGCGGCGCCCGGCGGTGAGTCAAGGTTGGCGGTGCGTCCGAGCGGCATGGCGTCGTGCTCCCAGCCACCGGAACCGCTCCAGTCAGCCAGCCGGCGGGCACTGAGCAACGGGGTGAGCCGATCGCGGGCCTCGTCGTCGACGACCTTCCAGGCCTTGGACGGGATCGGCGCCAGATCGCGGAGCAGATGGTCGGATGCGGTCATCATCATCGTCCTCTCAGGCTGCCGATACCCAGCGACACATCGCGGCTACCGTCCTCGTCGCTGACGGCGGCGGCGTCCGCCGCGACCGCATTGGCCTCATTGCTCTCGATGGTGTGGACGTACCCGGCGGGATCCTTGTCAGAAACGTCCAGACCCTCAGGGGTGGGGTGCGCGGCGAGGAACTCGGCGAACCGGGCGCCCAGGGCCTCACGGAGCCCGGCCGGGGCATGGAGCCGGAAATCGGCCAGCCCTTCGCGTTCCTCTTCGGCCATGTGTTCGTCGTTGGCCGCGCGGGCCTGCCCGACCGCGTCCCACCACTCGTCGGTGCCGACCGGGTGACGCGCCGCGCTGTGCAGGCCGTCGCGGATGTCGTTGTGATCGCCGATGGCATCGAGGGTCTCCGCCTCGGGGTCCTCACCCTTGGCCAGCAGCTGCGGGTAGAAGATCTGCTCTTCGGCGATGGCGTGCACGTCCAGCCGCGCGGCGAGCGGCCCCCAGAGGCCGCGCACCGAGTCGACATCGAGCGGGCTGCGGGCTTGCACGTCGTCCAGCGCGGCGAACTGCTCCCGGAACCAGGTGTGCTCGTCGAGGATGAGCGAGGTGATGTCCGGCACGAGACCACCGTAGCCGAGCGGACCGGGCCGTTAGCAGCAAGATGGCTTTGCGGACCGGACATCTGGGTAGGGCTACGGCGTGCATAAGAGTCGTATCGGCGGGGTCTTCATCGACCACCCGCCGTCGTCCTTCCAGGCGAGCCTGGAGTTCTGGCGGGCGGCGACCGGCCGGCCGCCCCCCGATCAGCCATCCGGCGATGACACATACCAGCCGGTCGGCCTGTTCGGGGGCCAGCTCCTCATCGAGCTGCAGCAGGTGGGGGTCGAAACCCGACCCCGTGTACACCTCGACGTCGACACCGACGACGTGGAGGCGGAGGTACGCCGGCTGGAGAGCCTCGGAGCAACCCGGCTGGAGAGCTACGACGATGGCCGCTACTGGCAGATGGCCGACCCCGGAGGTCTGGTGTTCTGCGTGATACCCCCGCACACCCTGGACTTCGAGGAGCAGGCGACGACCTGGCCGTGACCGGCCTGGCCCGCCTGTCCCACCTGACCTAGCAGGACCAGGCCACCCGACCGCCGCCCGACGGCCGGGTGACCCGAGTTCTCCGACGCGGCACCCGCCGCACCCGGGTCAACCTCCCGCCTCGTCGGCCGGCCAGCGGCCCGAAACGGCGGCGTAGGTCTCCGGTCGGCGGTCCCGCAGCAGCCGGGCTCCGCTGAATCCCGCGTATGCCTCCTCGATGCCGCCCGTGACGTCGATCGTGGCCGTCGCCATCGACTGCTCGGCGGTTGCTCCTGTGGTCGCCACGACGCGACCGTTGGGGTCGATGATCTGACTGAGACCGAAGAACTCCAGCCCGCCGAGCGGACCGGCGAAGTTGGAGGAGACGAACCATCGCGTGTTCTCCGCGGCGCGGACCCGCTCGTACAACGCGTACTGCTCGAGGTTGAGGCTGGTGTCGAAGGACACCTCGGCAGGCTTCATCGACCAGGCGGTGGACATGACGAGGATCTCGGCGCCGCGCAAAGTCAGCTCCCGGCACGACTCGGGCCACGCCTTGTCGTAACAGATCAGCATGCCGATCCGCCCGAGCGGTGTGTCGAATACCGGCCAGTCCGCCCCACGCTGCCAGATGACCTGTTCAGTGATGCCGACGTGCACCTTGCGGTAACTGCCGATGTGGCCGTCCGGGCCGGTCAGCACCATCGTGTTGTAGAGCATGCCCGGTACGTCGGTGCGCTCGGTCAGCCCGAAGATCACATGCACCCCGCGTTCCCGGGCCCGGTCGGCGATCGCCTGCACGCTGGGGCCATCCGGCACCGGCTCGGCGGTCGCGTAGACATCCCGCAGCACCGCGGTCTGCGTGTCCCGACCGGCAGCCGACGGATAGCCCTGCAGGCTCACCTCCGGAAAGACGATGAGGTCCGCGCCCTGGTCGGCGGCCGCGTCGATGCCGGCCAGGTGGTTCTTCAGACTGAGGTCCTTGTCGAAGTTGCCCGACAGGGCGTACGTCGCGATCGTGATCATGACTCTCCTCGGATGATGGGTCGGTCAGGCGGCGCCGATCAGACCGTCCCGGTCACGAGCCGGGATCCCGCCGGCCCGGGTGGGCACGACGGCGTCGAACGCGAGCATCGGGTCGATCTCACCGAGTGACCGGTAGAGCCCGTCCGCGGAGCGGCGCAGCGCGGCGTATCCGGCCACGATCGCGGCGCGGTCGTGCTCCGGCGGGTGCAGAGCCGAGGCGCGCAGCAGGGCGTCGACCCGCTCGGCCTCCTCGCCGTCCGGCACCGCGACCGGCGGGTAGCTCGGCATCATGCTGCCGAGGCTCTCCGGGCGCAGCGGCGGCAGGTAGCGGTGGAAATCGGTGAGCCGCTGGAACGCGTGGGCGACCCGGAGCACGGTCGTCTCCTCCATCGGCCGGCCGACGATCTGCAGGCTGAGTGGCATCCCGTCGGCGGTGAACCCAGCCGGTACCACCGCGACCGGTAGGCCGACGGTGTTCCATGCGCCGGCGAAGAGGGTGCCCATGACGTCGCCGAGATCCAGCGATCCGTAGAGGGGGGCACCGGTCGACGCCAGCGGCATCACCAGCACGTCAATGTCCTCGAACATCTCGGCGACCCGGTGGACGAGGTGCCGGCGCAGCCGCTGCGCCTGGACGACGTCGCCCGCGGACAGTAGTGCGCCCTGCGCCAGGAATCGGCGCGTCGCCCGGCCGTACTCCGACCACCGCCGCTCGAGATCCGGGCGGTGGTAACCGAAGGCCTCGGCGAGCATGGTGATCATGTCCACCGCGACCAGATCCTGGTAGCAGTCCAACTCGACGGTGCTGGCCCGCGCGCCGAAGGCGACGAACGACTCGACCGCCGCCGACAACGCCGGGCGCATCGCCGGATCAGCGATCGGTGCACTGTCCAGCACGCTGTACTCGGCACCGATGCGCAGTCCGTTGAGGTCGCCGCAGAGTCCGTTGAGGTAGTCGGGTACCGGCTCCACCTTGGAATACGGATCGGTGGCATCGTGGCCGGCGAGTGCCTGCAGCAGCACCGCACAGTCGGCCGCGCTGCGCGCCATCGGCCCGATGTGGTCGAGGGAGTAACCCAGCGGGACGCAACCGGACTTCGGCACCCGTCCGAAGGTGGGCTTCAGCCCGCTGATCCCGCAGTAGGCCGCCGGGATCCGGATACTGCCTCCGGTGTCGGTCCCCAGCCCGCCGAGGAACAACCCGGCGGCGACGCCGTTCCCGGTTCCGGAGCTCGATCCGCCGGTCCAGGCATTGAGGTTCCACGGATTGCGCGGGATGGGGAACGGCTTGTCCGGGTCCGGCAGGCCGATGGCAAATTCCATCGTCGAGGTCTTGCCCATGATCACCGCTCCGGCGGCGCGGAGCCGAGCGACCACGACGGCGTCAGTCCGCGACCCCCAGTCGGGGTCGAGGATGAGGCTCTGGGCTGTGGTTGCTCCCTCGCGGGTGGTGATGATGTCCTTGATCCCCAGGGGAATCCCCTGCAACGGGCCCCGGTCGATGCCCGCCGCGAAGTCGGCGTCGGCCTGTGCGGCCGCGGCCAAGGCGGTCTCGTCGTACCGGCTCAGGAACGAGCCGAGTCGCGCGTCGCACTCGTCGGCGCGGGAGAGCATCGAGGCGGTCAGCTCGATCGACGTCGTCTCACCGGACCGCAACGCCCGAGCCGCATCGAGAATCGTGTCCACCGGCATCAGTCCACCTCCGAAGTTGCGCCGACCGGGGTCCGCCCGTTCGGCTGGGACGTCCCCGACAGGACCGGGGTCGGTAGATCCACCACACCGGCCGGCTTCTTCTTGCAGGCGTCGTGGCAGGTTCCGTCGATGCTGCAGCACAGCGAGCAGATGGCCCCGGTGTGGAAGGGGCACATCGCCATGTCGATGCGGTCGTAGCTGCCGCCGCAGACGACGCACTCCACCTCGGCGTCGCCGGTGTCGGGCAACTCGCTCGTGCGGGCGATGTAATAACGGCCCTTCGTCGCCCAAGCGATCACTGGCGGCACCACCAATGCGACACCCAGGGCGATGAACGAGGACAACTGCTTCGCGGTCGGGCCGAATACCCCGGCGTAGGCCACGAACGACACCGCGGCGGCGATGAGCATCGAGCCGAAGCCGACCGGGTTGAAGTTGTAGAGGTGGGCTCGCTTGAACTCCATGATCGGCGGGCTCAGCTTCAGCAGCTTCTTGTTCAGGACCAGGTCGGAGACCAGGCAACCGATCCAGGCCACGGCGAGGTTGGAGTAGACGGCCAGGATCTTGTCGATCTGGTTGAAGACGCCGGCCTCCATGATCACCAGTCCGATCGCGACCTGGAAGACCAGCCAGTAGACCCGGCCGGGGTGACGGTGCAGCAGCCGGGAGAAGAAGTTCGACCAGGACAGCGAGCCCGAGTAGGCGTTCATGATATTGATCTTCAGCTGGGACAGGATCACCAGCGCCACCGCGAGGACCAACGCCAATTCACCGTGTCCGAAGACCCGACTGAATGCCTGGTCGAACATCGTCACAGGGACGTCGGCGAGCGCGACACCGGTGCGCGGGAGGGCGTACGCCGTCAGCATGAGACCGGCGACGAAGGCGAACATCGTCACGATCACCATGCCCGGTCCGCCGAGGACGACTGCCACCCACCACGAGCGGCGGTTCGTCGCTTCGCGGTCCGGCATGAACCTCAGGTAGTCACCCTGCTCGCCGATCTGCGCGACCCCGGAAAGGAGAGCGGCCGCGATGGCCAGCATCACGATGCCGGAGAAGGGGACGCCGGAGGACGAGTGATGGGCACCCCCGCCGAGCAGGGTCATCTGGTGGAAGATCCCCGGCGTGGTCGCCACGGAGATCAACGCGACGAACAGTAGCCCCATCCACAGCGGCTGGGTCCAGGCCTGGAATTTCGAGGTGAAGCTCATTCCGTAGATCACCAGCGGGACGATCGCGACGCTGACGACGACGTAACTCCATCGGATCGGGATCGGCGTGACCGCCGTGACGGCTTGCGCCATGATCGCGCCCTCGAACGCGAGATAGATCAGGGTGAACGTCGCGTAGACGAGTGACGTCAACGTCGACCCCAGATAGCCGAATCCCGCGCCCCGGGTCAGCAGGTCGATATCAAGATTGTGTCGTGCGATATAGACGGCCAGCGGAAGGGCGGTGGCGAAGATCACGATCACCGACACCGCGGTTCCGCCCAGCGCGTTCGCGAAGCCGAAGTTGAGGGCGTAGCCACCGCCGATCGCGTAACCGGCCATCGCCGCCAGCGAGCCGATGGCGGTCAGCCATACCTGCCAAGGCTTCCATTGTCGAAACTGCGCTGGCGCGTAGCGGAGTGAGTAGTCTTCTTTCGAGGGATCGTCGGCGAAGCGCATCGGGCCTGGCACCTCCGTCGTGGGAATGATGCCGTGACCCTAGAAAGCGAATGTTGCAGCCGAATTGCCTCCGGATCTCACCGCGTTACGCCGTTCGTCCGTCCACTGTGGACCGCTCTGACCTGGAGTTTCTCTCTTGTGCAGCGACGCAACGCCGCCTGCAGCTCGTCGAGAAACAAAGACGAAACATCTGGTCCCTATTGTCGCTGACGTGACCTCACGGGACGACGAGAGTTCCCGAGTGACCGACCTGCTCTACGAGGCGGTACTGGCCGGCCAATTCCAGGTCGGCGCGGCGCTTCCGACCGAGCGCGACCTGGCCGATGCATTGCAGACCAGCCGCAACTCGCTCCGGGAGGCACTTCGGCGGATGGCGCTCGCCGGGCTGGTGCGGCGGCTGCGCGGTCGCGGCACTTACGTGACCAGTCACTCCCCGATCCAGCGTATCGACCAGCCACGCTTCTTCGAGCGCGCATTCGCGCCGGCACCGTCCACCGCGACCGCAGAGCCACGATTCGGCTTCCGCGTGTTGGGCGCGCGCCATCTACCCGGGTCCGCCGTTCTGGCGCACCTTCTCGGCCACCCACCGGGCACGCCCGTGATCCGGCTCGAACGCCTGGTTCTGGTTGCAGGCCGACCCGTCGGCCATTGGACCGCCTACGTGCCATGCCTGCCCGACGACGACCGAGATCTGACACCGTGGCAGGTCCCGGTACCGTTTGAGGATCTCATTCATCGGCATTGGCCCGATCGCCCGCTCACCGAGCATCTCGCACTGCAGGCGAGGTGGCCGACCCCCACCAGTGCTCGCCACCTGCGGATCGGATCCACTGACCCCGTGCTCGTCCTCCGCCGTCGGTTCGTCGACGACGCGCAGCAGGTGGTGGCGCTCTGCGTTGGTCACTGCATCGAGCCGGCTGCATCGTTCGAGGTGCGCCGACCCGTCACGGCTCTTTCACCGACGCAGTAGTTGAGTATTTCAAGTAAAAAGCAAACATAACTCTCGCGCCTTCGCGCCCGGCGCAGTGTCTAAATCGATCAACTCCCGATAAGCAAATATTCTGTAAGGCCGCTGTCCTGATCTCGAATACGGACACTGGGTCGACTTCCGACGGACTGCCATTGTTCCATGGCCGCAGCCTCCATGATGTTCACGCTAAAGCCAATCTGGGACTGAATACCTGGTCCCACGTGTGCCCGGGAGACGAACATGGCCTGTCGCCGCCGCCTTTCTGTTTTTCCACTGTTGTTGGCGGTTTGCCTTGTCCCGGCGGCGGGCGTTGCGCTGTATCCGGCAGCGGCGAATGCGTCACCGAACTGCCCGTGGCTCGGCCAGTCGGCCTCCGTCGACGTTCGGGCGGCCGAGGTCGTGGCGCAGATGACGCTGACCGAGGAAATCGGGCTGCTGGGACCACGGTGGGGCGTCACGAAGTACGAGAACTACGTGCCCGGTATAACACGGCTCTGCATTCCGGCATTGACACTGCAAGACGGTCCCGCCGGCGTCGCCGCAGTCACCGGCGGCGTGACCCAGCTACCTGCACCGATCGCCCTCGCTGCCACCTGGAACACCGGCTGGGCCGACGCTTATGGCCAGGTACAGGCAACCGAGTCGCGCGGCAAGGGCATCGACGTCGTCCAAGGACCGGACATCAACCTTGCGCGCGTCCCGGAGGGTGGCCGCGTGTGGGAGATGTCCGGCGAGGATCCCTACCTCACCGGCAAGATGGCGGTCGCGGACATCAACGCGATACAACACCAGGGCATCATGGCGATGGCGAAGCACTACGTCGCCAACGACCAGGAGGCAGGGCGTATCGGGCTCGATACGCGGGTGAGCGACCGGGCGCTGCGTGAGCTCTATCTGCGACCGTTCCAGACGGCTGTTCAGGACGCGCACGTCGCCTCGAGCATGTGTTCCTACAATGCGGTCAACGGTCCCCTCGCCTGTCAGCATGAAGAGCTTCTTTCGTCAGTCCTCAAAGGGGAATGGGGATTTCCGGGCTTCATGCGGTCAGACCTTGGTGCGGTGTCCGATACCGGTGCCGCCTTTAACGCCGGCATGGACTGGATGAAGACCGCCGACCCGGTCGGGCTGACCGCAGCAGTTCAAGCCGGCCGGGTGCGGAAATCTCGGATCGACGACGCGGTCCACCGGATCCTGCGGGAGATGTTCGCCTACGGAATCGTCGACCACCCGCTGACCGGGACACTGGATGATGTCGTGACCAGCGCGCCGCATACGGCCACCGCCCGCTCGGTCGCCGAGGACGCGACAGTGCTGCTCAAGAACGGCGGGGTTCTGCCGCTGAACGCAGCGACGGTCGGCTCCATCGCCGTCATCGGGCCGGACGGCGGGAC
>DASXJE010000032.1 GCA_036497565.1 Mycobacteriales bacterium | reverse complement strand
GTGGAGTGTTTGAGGTCTGACGGTGGGGTATGAGCTATGCCTACGGCGTAGGGGCGCGCCGGTGGACACACCCGGGAGGTTTAACGACGTGGCCCGATCCGCGGGCCGACTGCTTGGGTGCTGCAGCGGATTACGGAGGACACGTCATGGTTGAGCGCGAGAGTCGCGGCGTTCGGAAGGCGCAGAGCCGCGAGCCGCACCGGCGAGCTGCTCGGCCACGTCTCACGCCGGCGGCACTGGCACGTAAGGCGATGGACCAGCTGTGCGGGTTGACAGGACGAGAAGCCGACACCGTGTCGGGTCTGGAACATACCGACGAGGGGTGGCGCCTGCAGGTCGAGGTCGTCGAACTCGAACGGATACCGCAATCGACGAGCGTGCTTGCCAGCTACGAAGTCATGGTCGATGACCGTGGCGAGCTGATCCGTTACGAGCGCACCCGCCGTTATTTCCGCAATCAGGCCGGTGACTCATGAGCGCCATGCAAGGGTTCCCGCAGGCGTCCGGGCCCGCTACTCGATCCACGGACTCTCTCGCCGACATCCTCGAGCGGGTCTTGGACAAGGGTGTGGTGATCGCCGGGGACATTGTGGTGAATGTGCTCGACATCGAGTTGCTCACCCTCAAGCTGCGGCTGTTGATCGCCTCGGCGGACACCGCGAAGGAGATGGGCATCGATTGGTGGGTAGATGACCCGTTTCTGTCCCGGGATGCGCGATCGCTGGAGCGGGAGAACCGTGAACTTCGGCAACGCCTGGACAAGCTCGAGGCCGCGCTCGGGGACGGACATGAGCTCGGGTCGGGCAAACGTCAGGATGAGACCGGCAATGGCCACTGACGCCGAACTCTTCGATGATCACGCCGAGGAAGCGGTGGCGGGGTTGTGGGCGGACGCTGACGCTCGTGCGCGTGCGGACGTCCTCGAGTGGCTCGTCCCGCGACTGACCGAGGCCTACCGGGGCGCGGTGCTGCGTTGGCTGGTCGGGCAGTCCAGGGCAGCGGCAGCCGAGGTCGCCGAGACCGCGACCCGCGAGGCGGCCTTCACTGACGCGGATGAAGGAATCTACGTCTACGGCATCAGCGAAGCGGCACCGCAAGAAGAGTTGAGCGGCGTCTCGGGGATCGAGGGGTCTGCGGTGACCATGGTCGTCGAAGGTCGACTGGGGGCGTTGAGCAGCACAGTGCGGCTCGCCGGCTTTCAGGCGGCGCAGGAGTCTCCGGACGTGTCCGAGCACAGCTGGCTCACGACGGCGATACGTGACCACGAGCGAGTCGTAGAGAACGCATGTGAGCGCACGACCGTACTACCGATGCGGTTCGGCACGGTCTATCCGGAGGCTTCCGAAGTCGCAGCCTTACTTGCAGAGCACGAAAGAGTGCTCACCGACGAGCTCCGTCGACTGCGCGGTTGCACGGAGTGGGGAGTCAAGCTGCACGTCGATCGTGACACGGCTTTTCACGGTGCGCGGCGCCAGGACGCGGAGCTGAACGCCGCCGCCGAAGAGGCCGATGCGGCGGCGGAAGGAACCGCGTGGATGTTGCGCCGCCAACTTGCTGCCCGCACGTACCACACGGTCGGCAAGCGGGTGCATGCCTGCGCCGATGCTGTGCACGACGCCTTGGCGTCCCATGCGGTCGACTCCGCCGTGAGCCGGCGCGGGAACGGGGATGACCCCGAGGGATTGGTGTTTAACGCGTCCTATCTGGTGAACGACCCGGAGGCTCTCCAGCATTGCGCCGAACAACTGCGGACCCGGTTCCAGGAGGACGGCGTGCAGCTGCAGATTAGCGGGCCGTGGCCGCCGTACCATTTCGTCCGGCTGCCCGAGTTGGGGGGCGGCCGTGGCTGAGACCCGGGGAATGCTCGATGACGGCTCTCTTGTCGACATTCTGGATCGGCTCCTCACCGCGGGCACCGTCGTGGCCGGTGATGTACTCCTTGGCCTGGCCGGGGTCGACCTGGTCCGCCTGGACCTGCGGTTGCTGCTCTCCTCCGTGGAGACGCTTGCCCGTCCCGATGCGCCGGAGCAGCGTGCGCCTGGAACGCCTGCGCGGGTCCCGGTGCAATCCGGCGAGTCTGATGCTGGTCGGCAAGGTGGTCCTCGCCGCCGTCCGGTTGAGGACCGCCACCGCGCACTGGGGGCATCGGAGACGGCACCGGTTCCGACCGCCGCGCCCGGTCCTCCACCGTCTTTGCCCGAGATAGCCGGCGACACCGACCGAGGACTGTCCCGGCTGGTACTCGCTCTTGTCGACGTCATCCGGCAACTGATGGAACGCCAGGCCCTGCATCGCATGGAGGGCGGTTCGTTGTCCGCGGACGAGGTCGAGCGGCTCGGGGTCGCGCTTCAGGCTCTCGACCAGCGGATGAGTCAACTCTGTACCGCATTTGGCCTGCGTCGCGAGGACGTTCGGCTGTCACTTGACCGGCTCGTCGCCTGATCGGCGACCGAAACCAGCAGGAGGAACAGCATGTCCGTCATGAGTCAGCAGCCAAGCCTCGCCCGGCCCGCAAGGTCAGGCACGCTCTATGACGTCCTTGAGCTGATCTTGGACAAGGGCCTGGTCATTGATGTCTATGTCCGGGTATCTCTCGTCGGCATCGAGATCCTCACCATCGATGCCCGCATCGTGGTCGCCAGCGTCGACACCTACCTCCGGTTCGCCGAGGCTGTCAATCGGCTCGATCTCACCCAGACCAAGGACGGCAAGACGCTGGACGAGTTCGTCGGCGGCATGCAGGAGCACGGGGCGCACGGCAAGACCAAGGGCGCTCTCAGCGGCGCCAAGGACGCTGTCTCGAACGCGATTCACGGTGACGACGACGATGATGATCGGCAGCCGGCGCGCAGACGCTCCAGCTCGGCGCCGCGCCGTCGCCGGCAGCCTCAGTCCGAGGATGAGGGCTGAGCATGCCGGCGTTGTATGTCTATGGGATCGTCGCTGCCGACCACCCATGCGAGATCTCGGGGTTAGAGGCGGTTGGGGAAGCTGCTCGGCCGGTGCAGCGGATCGATGATTCCGACGGACGCCTCGCCGCGGTGGTGAGCGACGCTCCAGATGACCTGCGGGCCAAGCGTCGCGACCTGCTGCGACATGAAGAGGTGCTCGAGGTTTTGGGTCGGCAAGGCACGGTCTTGCCGATGCGTTTTGGAGTGGTGTCTCCCGACCAATCGACGTTCCTGGAAAATCTGCGCAGGGACGGCGATCGTTACCTGCAGCTCATAGATGAGCTGGCCGACCGGGTCGAGTTCAACGTCAAGGCCTTCCCGGATGAGGACACGATGGTCGCGTCCTCGGCGAGCGAGGCGGCGGTGAAGAAGGCCCGGGACGAGGTCAGGCGTCATCCCACTTACGACGCGCAGGTACGTCTCGGTCAGGTGGTGGCTGACGTCGTTGAGGTCCGTCATCGATCGTGTGCCGATCGGGTGCTCCGTCGTCTTCGTCCAATAGCCGTGCAGTCCGCCCCGGCAACGCCTGTCAAGGGGTGCGCACTCAATGCGGCATTCCTCGTCGACCAGGAAGCGGTGAACCGCTTCACGACGGCGGTCGATCAGCTGCAGGAAGAGTCCGGGGCCGATGTCGTGCTGCAGCTGACCGGTCCGTTGCCGCCGTACAGCTTCGTGGAAACCGGTGGTTGATCGTGGGATTGTTCACCGGACTCCTCACCCTGCCGTTGGCGCCTGTGCGCGGCGTGGCGTGGGTCGCCGATCAACTGGTGAATGCGGCGGAAGAAGAGTTCTATGACGAAGGCAGGATTCATGCCGAACTTCGCGAGTTGGCACGAAAGCTTGAGGCCGGGGAGATAAGCGAAGAGGAGTTCGACCGAGCTGAGGACGAGCTACTCGACATTCTCGCCTCAGCTTCCGTATGGCACGAGGAAACCCGATCACGCCGGCCGGCCCCCCCGGCTACCCGATGATGACCAGGAGAGACCTGTGAACGAATCTGCCAAGGTAGGTGCGGCTGTCGCTGGCGGTTACCTGCTGGGACGTACAAAGAGAGTCAAGCTGGCGATCACCTTGGCCTCGTGGCTCCTCGGCAAGAAATTGAAGATCGATCCGAAGGCGCTCGGCAAGGAAGCTCTGACGCAGCTTTTGCAGCGGCCGGAGATCTCCAAGCTCGGGGGCGACGTTCGCGGTGACCTAATGAGCGCCGGACGGGCGGCCGCCACGACGGCGATGAACACCCGCATGGAGCGGCTTGCCGACTCTCTCCAATCTCGCACCGACCGGTTGCAGCACCAGCTTGAAGGTGGCCAGTTCGAGGAGGACGAGGAAGACGGGCAGCCCGAAGGCGCCGAAGACGAATACGACGACCAGGACGAGCAGGACGAGGAAAACGAAGAGCCCGAAGGCGCCGAAGACCTGGTAGCCGACGAAGACGAGGAGCAGCCGTCGGACGCTGCCGACGCACCTACTGGTAGCGAGCGCCGTCGGCGACCGGGCCGGCCCCGGCGAAACGAGTCTCGTCGGGACCGCCCGGAACGACCTGCACCCGAGAGCGGGCGTGACCGCCGCACGTCAGCAAGTCGACGTCGTCAGCGGGGGGGCTCGTCACCGCAGAAGAGGGAAGCTGCTGCTTCGGCGGCCAGGCCGTCGGAGTCGGCGAACGCGACGCCGTCTCGAAAGGCGACCCGGGGGCGTAAGTCGGCGCCGGCTAAGGAGTCAGCTCGGCCTGACCAGACGGCCGCGCCCGCGAAGAAGGCGGGTCGCCCTCGAAAGGCGGCGCGGGCCCGTAAGTCGGCGCCGGCCAAGGAGTCAGCTCGGCCTGACCAGACGGCCGCGCCCGCGAAGAAGGCGGGTCGCCCGGCCAAGCGGACCGCGGCGAAGAAAGCTGCCGGCGCCCGCAAGACCACCCGCACCGCCCAATCCAGCCCCGCGAAGAAGGCGGGTCGCCCGGCCAAGCGGACCGCGAAGAAGGCTGGCCGCCCGGCCAAGCGGACCGCGGCGAAGAAGACTGCCGGCGCCCGCAAGACCACCCGCGCCACTGCAGCAAAGCGTGCAGCCAGTAGGGGTTCGCAGACGTCCGCGAGGAAGACAACTAAGGCAGCGAACGGCAGACGTCGATCCGCCTGAACACTGATGCACAGACTGAAGGAGTGACCTCTTGTGAGCACGAATGGCAAGGACCAGAACGCCGGGAATGGTGGGGGTTTGCAGGAGGGTATTTCGGGGTTGCGTTCTGCGGCGTCGAAGAATCCTGCTGCTGACAAGTTGTTGCACAGTGCTGAGGGTTTCCTTGGTGCGCAGTCGCAGAAGGTGCTGGGTTCGATCGGGGACAAGATCGGTGATACCAGTAAGCGGTTGGCCGATGTGGCCTCCGGTGACGCTGAGCCGGGGAGTCTGTTGGGGAAGACGGCGAAGAACGTCGCCGAGGGTGATTCGCCGGCGAAGGCTGGGGCCAAGGGTGTCCTGGGCGGGGTGAAGGACAAGGTGAAGGGGGCGTTCAGCCGGAGCGGGAAGGGCCCGGGTGGCGGGAAGTCGATGAACATCGTGGAGGACGTCGACGTCGGTGTCCCGGTGCGGGACGCCTACAACCGGTGGACGCAGTTCGCGGAGTTCTCGAAGTGGGCGAAGGGTGTGCAGAGCGTCTCCCAGGACGAGCCGACGAAGTCGTCGTGGAACGCGAAGATCTTCCTGTCGAAGCGGAACTGGAACTCCACGATCACCGAGCAGATCCCCGATCAGCGGATCGCGTGGACGTCGGAGGGCCCGAAGGGTTCGGTCGACGGGGTGGTCACGTTCCACCCGTTGGGGGAGAACCTGACGAAGGTTCTGCTGGTGTTGCAGTACTACCCGGGTGGTTTGTTCGAGAAGACCGGGAACGTGTGGCGGGCGCAGGGTCGCCGGGCGCGGTTGGATCTGAAGCTGTATCGCCGGTTCGTGATGATGACCGACGAGGAGGTCGAAGGCTGGCGCGGGGAGATCCGCGACAGCGAGGTCACCCGCGAGCATGACGAGGTGGTGGCCGAAGA
Organism: Mycobacteriales bacterium; assembly: GCA_036497565.1. Lineage (NCBI taxonomy): Bacteria > Bacillati > Actinomycetota > Actinomycetes > Mycobacteriales > Mycobacteriales bacterium. The sequence goes on along the minus strand of DASXJE010000032.1, from coordinate 431 downwards.
GGAAGGCGACGACGACCAGGACGAGGACGAGGACTCCCCCGACGGCATGCAGGACGAGTACGACGACGACGACGAGGAAGACGACGAGGACGAGGAGCCCGAAGACGCCGACGACGAAGACGACGAGGGCTACCAGGACGAGTACGACGACGAGGACGAAGAACCCGAAGACGCCGACGAACAACCCGAACCCGAACCCGCAACCACCGGCCGACGCCGCCGACGCTGATGCCTGAGTCTTCTTCGCTTCGCGCGACGACCAACTCCGGATAGGCAGCATCCGAGGGGACTGATGGGGGTTGTTGATGCCTACCCGGGATGGCGAGGTTGCCGCCGGCGGGTCACGTAGGGCGGGGACCGGTCGGCGTGGGTGGCGCCGGTCGAAGTTGTCCCGCGATGTGGTGTTCAGTGCGGCGTTGGAGCTCATCGAT